>DBGBSM010000571.1:0-12831 GCA_048468815.1 Parabacteroides sp. | reverse complement strand
TATAACGTTAATAAACAATAATTGGTAAACCAAAATTTTGGTTTACCAATTTAATTCGCTACGTTTGCTGCCGTAAGTAAAGTTAACCCCTAATTAAACACCCATGAACAAACACTTCCCACTCAAAAAAGCCGTTTGCATGCTCGTGCTGGCAGCCGGCGCCCTGAGCGCTCACTCCCAGCATGTGGTAACCGGCCGGGTAGCCGACGCACAAGGCCCGTTGCCCGGAGCTTCGGTAACCGTACGCAAGGCCGGCGTACCGACGGGTACCGTAACGGACGCCGACGGAAATTACACGATTCGCATTCCCGACTCCGAAACCGTTCTGGTTTTCTCTTACATCGGCTATCTCGAACAGGCCGAAGCCGTAGGCCGTCGCACCGTAGTGAACGTAACACTGAAAGAAGATACGAAACTGTTAGACGAAGTGGTGGTAATCGGTTACGGAACGCAGGCCAAATCGCACCTCACGGGCTCGGTTTCCAAGCTGGACGGTCAAGCGCTCGTCAACATTCCGGTAAGCGACGTAACCACGGCATTGCAAGGCGCGATGAGCGGGTTGACGGTTTCGAACGAAACGTCGGAAGTAGGCGTTACACCGTCGATCCGGGTACGCGGCACCGGCTCCATCTCGGCCGAGAGCGAGCCGCTGGTTATTATCGACGGATTTCCGGTAGCCGACGGCCTTTCGTCGGTAAACGCAGCCGACGTACAATCGGTGGAGATATTGAAAGACGCCGCTTCGGCCGCCATCTACGGCTCGCGTGCCGCAAACGGGGTGATTATGGTCACTACCAAAAGCGGCACGCCGGATAAACCGAAATACACGTTTAAGTTTTACCAGGGATTCAAGTATGCTTACCGGCTGCACGACTTGATGACTTCGTCGGAATGGCTGGGGTTGCTTACCGACGAAGCCGGCCAAGGAGGGCCTGCGGTTCCGGCAGCGGCCCGCGGAGCCGCTTACCTGGAGAGCCGGATGGGAACCACCGACTGGCAGAAAGAGGGGCTGCGCGACCTGGCGGGCATTACGAACGTACAGATGAGCGTATCGGGCGGACGCAAGGAAACGAAGTATTTCATTTCGGCCGCTTATACCCGGGACAAAGGGGTGATGCTCCAAAACTCGCTGGATAAGTTGAGCTTCCGCACCAAGCTGGATACGCGGTTGTCGAAGTGGGTTTCGCTGGGGGCGAACCTCTCGGGTACCTATACGAAAACGGAACGTCCGAAGAACAATTTCATCGACTTTTACCGTACGCCTTCTTTCCTTCCGGTTTACCACAACGATTACAGCACCGACCTGACGGGCTACGCCGGCTTCGCACGGGGCAGCCACTTCAACAACATCCTTACCCCTACCGGCGAACCGGATGCGGAGGGCAACCCGGCGTTGGAGAAATCGTCGCCATTCTCGTCGGCCAACAACAACCCGCGGAGCGTGATGGCCAATACCACGCGCCGGAGCGAGTCGTTCCAGGGACTGGCGAGCCTGTACCTCACCGTGGAGCTTTGCAAAGGGTTGCAGTTCAAAACGTCTAACGGCCTGAACGTGCGGTTCGCCCCGTCGTATTATTACGGCAACAAAGACGCGACCAAAGACAAGGAAGAAAGCCGGGCCACGTACTTCAGCACGCTGTATGTGGACTTGCTGAGCGAAAACACGCTGAATTATCACCTCGATTTCGGAAAAAGCAAGGAGCACGGCATCGACGCGTTGCTGGGCTACACCGTAGAAACCACGCGCAACCAACGGGTAGCGATGACGGCGACGGGATTCGCCACCGACGACATCCGTACGCTGAATGCGGCTACCGTGTACACGCTGGCGGGTAACGGCAACGGGAATACCGACGGCACGGGTACGTTCCGGTATCCGGATGTAGTGCTCGAATCGTACCTGGGGCGTATCAACTACCATTATCTCGGGCGGTATTTGTTATCGGCCTCCCTCCGACTCGACCGTTCGTCGCTGTTCTCGTCCGGAAACCGCAACGCCTGGTTCCCGTCCGTATCGCTGGGCTGGCGGATAAGCGAAGAAAAGTTCATGCAACGGGCCGAAGCCGTTTCCAACCTGAAGCTCCGGGCTTCGTACGGGGTAACGGGCAATAACCGGATCGGATACGATGCGGCGCTCGAAGTACTGAACAGCGCCAACTACGTAACGGGCGCCGGAAACGGACAATTGGTGTCGGGCTCGGCCAACACCTCCTCAACGCTGGCCAATCCGCATATTACCTGGGAAAAAACGGACGAATTCAATTACGGCCTCGAACTCGGACTTTTCAACAACCGGGTGAATTTCTCGATAGACGCTTACTACTCGGTTACCCGCGCACTGCTGTTCGAACAGCCCACCCAATCGTTTACCGGCTTCCGTTTTTACTGGAACAACATCGGCAAGGTACGGAACGCCGGGGTGGAAATACAGGCGGAAACGCACAACATCCGGAAGCGCAGGTTTGCCTGGGATACGCAGCTCAACTTCTCGCTTTCGCGCAATAAGCTGCTCGAGTTAGGCGGGGAACGACAGGTAATCAACCAAGGGGAACGGAGCGAATGCTACATCGCCCGGGTGGGTTCGCCGCTGATTCAGTTCTACGGGTACAAAACCGCAGGCGTATGGAACAGTGCGGAAGAAATCGAAGCGAACCCGCATTTCTCGAATGACGTACCGGGCGGCCTGCGCATAGCCGATACGAACGGCGACGGCACATTAACGCCCGACGACCGGGTGCCGCTGGACGATCCGTATCCCGATTTCACCTGGGGAATCACGAATACGTTCCGGCTCGGACGCTTCGACGTTTCGTTCCTGATTCAGGGAGTACAAGGGATTACCGTTTACAACGGCGACGTGTATTATAACGAAACGGTAAAATGGAACAAGGCGTATACCGACGGCCGATGGGTAAGCGCCGGCTCGCCGGGTAACGGAAAAACGCCTTACCTGAAGCTGGGTTACGACATTTGTCTTACCGATTATCCGTTGCAAAACGCATCGTACGCCTGTTTGCGTAACTTCACGCTCGGGTATGACCTGCCGGCGACGGCCGTTAGCAAAATGAAGTTGTCGGGTGTGCGCTTCTACGTGTCGGGCAGCAACCTGTTTTATCTGTGGGGCGGCGGTTACAAGGGGATTAATCCGGAATCGCGCATGACTTCGTCGCAGTATGCAAGCGCGATGATTGCGGGATACCAGCGCGGAGGGTTCCCGTTAACGACTACGCTCTCCGCCGGATTCGATATTCAATTTTAACTCTGTGCAAATCATGAAAAACACGATGTATATAGCCGGATGGCTGGTAGGCTTATTGCTGCTGGCGGCCTGCGATTTAAACAAATACCCGTATTCGGAAGTGGCGGCCGGAAACTATGTGAAAGACGCTTCTTCGGTGAATAACCTGGTGCTGGGTTGTTACAATTCCTTGCACGATGTGCTTTATTACGAATGGGCGGTAACCGAGTTGCGCTCGGACAACGGGCGGATGTATGCTTCGGGCTCGTCGGCCAGCACCACCAAACTGGTGGAGCAACTGGACCAGGGCACGATCGGCGCGGAACATCAGTGGGTGGAGAATTACTGGAATGCGTGCTATGCCACCGTAGCCCGCGTGAACGACGTGCTGGCTTACCTCGACGTGGTACGCGACGAAACGCTCCGCAGCCGATATGCAGGCGAGGCGCTTTTCCTCCGCTCGTTGGTTTACTTCAACCTGGTACGGTTATGGGGACCGGTGTTTATCGTTACCTCCGACACCCCTCCGGAGATAGCGCGAAACATGCAACGCGCTACCGTAGACGAGGTATATGCCTTGATCGAAGGCGACCTGGAAACGATACTGGAGAACGGGGGCTTGCCCGAGGAAACGGAAGAAAAGGACAAGGGGCGCGCCGACCGGAACGCGGCCCGGGCGTTACTGGCGAAAGTATATGCCACGCATTATGCCCCGGGCGACGAGCCGTATGCCCGAGCCGCCCGGTTGTGCAAGGAGGTGCTCGAAAGCGCTGCCGTAGGGAATCCGCAAACGGGTGCCGACCTGGTAGCATACGACAAAATATTCGACACGGCAAACGAGATGAACCGGGAAATCATTTTCGCCGTGCGGTACCTTTCGGGCAACGTGGGGCTGGGCTCGCCGTTCGGCAACCTGTTCGCACCGGTAAACAACGGGGCGAACGTGATTACCGGCACTTCATCGGGCTACAACACGCCTACCGACCATATCCTGGCGGCTTACCGGGCAAGCGGAACGGAGGACAAACGGCTGGATGTAAACATCGCGCAAAAATATTACAATTCTACTACGCAGGAATGGGTAACGACAGGCAATTGCCGGTATTGCCGGAAATACACGAATCCGGTAGCTACGCAGTACGACGGCGAAAGCGACTGGCCGGTTATCCGGGTAGCCGACATCGCCTTGCTGTACGCCGAACTGACGAACGAACTGGAAGGGCCGTCGGACGAAAACCTGAAATACCTGAATATGATTGCCGGACGCGCCGGGCTGCCGCCTTACTCCTTGGCGGAGCTTTCCAACCGCTACGACTTCCGGGAAGCCGTACGTAACGAACGGCGCCTGGAACTGGCATTCGAAAACCAACGTTGGTTCGACCTGCTCCGCTGGGGAATCGCCGCACAGACGGTAAACGCTTATTTCAAAAGCGAGCCGCTTTACGCGGATTATACGTACGCCGTAAACGACATCGCCGAATGGCAAACGCTTCTTCCTGTGCCGGTAAGCGTTATCAACATCAATCCGGATGTGGCGCAGAATCCGGGTTATTAATTCCTTAAAACGAATACACAGATGAAACACGATAAAAAACAGGGACTCGCCTCTTTGCTGGCATGCATTCTTTTTTGCGCCGGCTGCGACTCGGTATCCCTGAAAGAAACTACGGCGAATGCGCCGCTTATCAGCTCGTTTTCGCCCGAATCGGGCAGTATCGGAAGCGAAGTCGTGGTAACCGGCGAGTACTTGAACAACGTAACGGGCGCCACCATCGGGGGCGGACAAACGGTTATACTCCAAAAAGTATCCGACAAGCAGCTGACGCTGAAAGTAAACGAAAATGCCCGGAGCGGCCCGATCGCATTGAGCAACCCGGCAGGCGAAGGGCTGTCGGAAAGCGGGTTTATCCTCGAATATCCGGCGCCGGTACTCACGGAAGACGCATTGCCTGCCGAGGTGGAAATGGGAAACAAATTATTGCTTTCGGGAAATTACATGAACGTAATCAGCGCCGTTCTTTTTACGGCCGAAGGCCAGGCTGCCGGAAACGAAGCATCCGTACTTTCGCAGGGCGAAAAGGAGATTTTGGTGAAAGTACCGTATGTGGAAGGCGACCGGGCAGCCGTTACCTTCCGGTATTTCAACGGGACGGAAGAAACGGAAACGCCGCTCGCTTCCGCGCCGCAAACCACGGTGAAGCGCTACGAACCGCAGGTAACGACCGCCGCTTTCGAACCGGCGGCCGTAGGCGACATCGTGGTACTGAACGGTTCTTACCTGGATAAAATCGACCGGGTGTTGTTGGGGAATGCCGAATGCCCGGTTACGTTCCGGAGCGAGAATGAACTGCGTTTCGCCGTACCTGCTTCCGACGGCTACGCGGACGGAGTAAATACGATGCCGCTGGCCATCTCGTATTTCGAAGGGCGCGAAACGGTTACCCTTACCGATGCATTCGTGGTGAAGGTGCCTTCGGTTTATCGTTGGGAAAACAAAAAGGTATATGCGCAAGGGCGCGACACGGAAGAACTCGCTTCTTTCTTTTCGCCGGAAACCGGACGGGTGTATGCGAATGCCGACTGGCGTGAAACGGTCGACCCCGTATCGTATCGCTACCAGGCCGCGACTTGTTCGGCCAACAACCAGCCGGCCGTACCGGAAAGCGAATACGACTCGGTGAATCCGTATTTCTTCTTCTCGGGCGTTAACGCCGGACAATTGCAAATCAACAGTCCGGCGGGTTCGGGCGGACAACTCAAGAATTTTTATATCGCGAACAATTCGGCGAACGAATACCGGATTACCGGAACCAACGGAAACTGTTACGGTACGCCCGTATTGACCTTCCTGTACCTCGACCCGGCCAAATCCGCCCACCGTACCTTGATAGACGAGGTGAAAAGCGGTACGCTGGAAATCATCGACGAAGCGACGTTCCCGATAGACGTCGCAGCCAAGACATGCCGCGGGTTCAGCATCGCCGGTATGAAGACGTCGATGAATACGGATACCTGGGCGCCCGGCATATTTACCGTAGGCACGGAAAAGAAAGCGCCGGTCGATGCCGTGCTGCTCGTTCTTTATTACGACGTAAACGGTTCCGCAGCGAATGTGGCGGATCATATCAGGCGTATCGGGCTGTTGCATATAAAAACGGTCGACTTCAAGCTATACAACAACACGAATGCGCCTTCTTCCAGTTCCGTCGAATTCGATATGTACTGGCAAAAGCACGATTACGATTACGCAAAGATACACTGACCCATGAATACACCTATATTATATAAGGTAATCGCAGCCGTCTGCCTCGTAGGATTGCCATTCGCTTCGTTCGCGAAAAAGTATGAAGTAACGCTTCCCGAAGTGGCTGCCTGCCTCGAAACCGCCCGGCCGGGCGACCGGATTTACATCCGCGACGGCGTATACCGGGATATGCCGCTGAAATGGAAGGCTTACGGAACAGAAGAAGCGCCCGTGGTTATCGAGGCGTTGCATCCGGGAAAAGTACGAATCGAAGGCGCCTCGTTTCTACGGATAGCGGGCGAATGGCTGCGGATAGGCGGACTGCACTTTACGAACGGCTGTCCGCCGGCCGGAGCGGTAATCGAGTTTCGCACGGGGAAAGACCTGGCTGACCATTGCCGCCTGACGGATTGCGCAATCGACGGATTCAACCCGTCGCGCCGGGATAAAGCGTACAGTTATGCGGTGCTTTACGGACGCCGCAACCGGATAGACCATTGCTCGTTTACCGGCAAGCTGAACCTGGGAGTGACCTTGATTGTGAACCTCAACGACGAGCGGTGCCTCGGAAATTTCCACCGGATAGACCATAACTATTTCGGCGAACGGCCGGTATACGGCTCCAACGGCGCGGAAACCATCCGGGTAGGTACCTCGCAACAAGCGTACAGCTCCTCGAATACGGTCATCGAAAATAATTTGTTCGAGCGGTGCTCGGGCGAAGTGGAAGTAATTTCTATCAAATCGAGCGATAACATCGTGCGGAACAACGTATTGCTCGAATGCGAAGGCGTGGTGGCGCTGCGACATGGCGACCGCAATACGGTGAACGGAAACCGGTTTATCGGTAACGGACGCCGAAACACAGGCGGGGTACGGGTGGTGAACGCCGGACACCGGATTTACGAAAATACCTTCAGCGGACTGGCCGGTACCCGTTTCTTTTCTGCGCTGGCCGTGATGAATGCCGTGCCGAACTCGTTGCCGAACCGGTATTGCCAGGTAAGGGACGTACAGATATACCGCAACGTATTTACGGATTGCACGAACATTGAATTCGGTACGGGCAACGACCTGGAACGTACGCTCGCCCCGGAAAACGTGTCGTTTGTCGATAATATCATTATCAATCCGGCACTCCGACGGCCTTATCTGGCCCTGGACGACGTATCGGGCATCCGGTTCGAAGGGAACCGAGTGCGGCTGGCCACCGGCTATTCGGCGCCGGGTTTCTCGACCGAAGCGATTGAAGCGCCCCGCTTGCCTGCCGACAGCGTACTACGCCGGGGCAAAGGAGCGTCGTGGTTTGCTGTCCGGGCAATCCGGCCGGCGGTAACGACACGGAAAGAATACCGGGTATCGCCCGGCGCCGATTTGCCGGAAACGGTGCGCTCGGCCGAACCGGGAAGCATCCTGCTCTTAGCAGCAGGCGTATATCCCATCAGGCGCTCCCTGTTTATCGACAAGCCGTTGACCATCCGGGCGGCCGACAGCGCCCGGAAACCGCTTATCCGTTTTAACGGGGATAAGCCGGACAACATGATAACCATCGCCGACGGCGGCGAACCGATAATCGAAAACCTCGTATTCGACGGCGTACTGGAGCCGGGAAAAGCCTTGGCGAAAGCAGGCATCTCTACAGCTGCCGACATGATACAGCCTTATACGCTGACGGTAAACGGCTGCGAGTTCCGGAATTTCGGCGAGGGAGGTTTCTTCGCTATCCAGGGTACGCAGGCCACCTTTGCCGGACAAGTCGTTATCCGGAACTGCCGCTTCCGCGACCTATCGGGCGATGCCATCCACTATGCAGCCGAAAAAGACGACATAGGACGCTACAACGCCGACGATGTGCTCATCGAGAATTGTTCGTTCTCACGTATATTGGGTTTGCCCGTTACGATTTACCGCGGAGGAAGCGACGAAAGCACGGCCGGCCCGTACGTAACCGTGCGGCGTTGCCACTTTACGGATTGCTGCAACAAAGAGCGCGGAAGCGTGATGCGGCTTATCGGTGCCCAGGTACTCACGGTAGAAGGGTGCGACTTCGATAACAGCGGGCGCGGCGGAGCGACCGTCCGGCTCGACGAAGCCACGTGGGAAAAGGTAACGGTTACCCGCTGTAATTTCTGGAACTCCGGCCGGGTTATCGCCAATACTCCGCAGGCCGTACAAGGAGAAATGTACCGCATCCGGCCGGAATACGCAGACGCCGAATCGGGCGATTACACGCCGGCGCCTGGAAGCGAACTGGAACGGCTCCGTATCGGACTGGAAAAATCCGCGCAGCCATGAAAAGGTTCCTGCTCGCTATCGGTTCGTTGTTGGGAAGCTTTGCTCTGTATGCCCAACATCCGTGCCTGCTTTTTACCCCGCAGGAAGTGTGCGAAATCCGGGAAGCGCGGGGAACGGTTCCGGCCTTCGATAAGGTATTGGCGGAACTATTCCGGGAAGCGGATGCGACGGTAAACGCCCCCGTCTGCGTTCCGACACCTGCCGGCGGCGGAGGCGGCACGGTTCACGAGCAGCATAAAGCGAACCAGTACGCTTTGTTTCGTACCGGAATAGCTTATCAACTCACCGGGGATAAAAAATACGCCCGGTATGCAGCCGGTTTACTGGAGGCTTATGCGCAACTATATCCCGCGTTAGGCTACCATCCCGTGCGGCTTTCGCCGGTTCCCGGCCGGCTTTTCTGGCAAACCCTGAACGAAAGCGTCTGGCTGGTGCATGCGGCCGTTGCATACGATTGTATTTTCGACGCACTTCCTGCCGGGCAGCGCGCCCGGATCGAAAACGATTTGCTTATCCCGATGGCACGCTTTATCATGGAGGGTACGCCGGATAACCGGGCTAACCGCCGCTCGTTCGATAAAATGCACAACCATGCGACCTGGGCTACGGCGGCCGTGGGTATGACCGGCATGGCGCTAAGCCGCGAAACGTTTGTAAAAAAGGCGCTTTACGGCTCGGACGAAACGGGTCGGCAAGGCGGATTCATCCGTCAATTGGATAATCTCTTCTCACCCGACGGATACTTTACGGAAGGTGCGTATTACCAGCGGTACGCTATCTGGCCGTTCGTCCTTTTCGCCCGCTGTATCGACCGGAACGCGCCGGAACTGCATGTTTTCGAGTACCGCGACAGGATTCTTCCGAAAGCGCTCGACGCGTTGATACGTCTTTCGTACAACGGAGAATTTTTTCACTTCAACGATGCGTTGCCGAAAGGGTTGTCGGCTCAGGAACTGGTGTATGCGGTGGATATACTGTATCGGGCGCACCCGGAAAACAAAACGTTATTGTCTATAGCGAGCCGCTACCAGCATACGTACCTGCCTACTCCGGACGGCCTCCGGGTAGCCCGCGACATCGCCCGGGGCGAAGCTGCTCCGCTCGTATGGCGCAGTTGCGTATTACGCGATGGACGGAACGGCGACGAAGGGGGGATTGCCGTTATCCGCCCTACCGACCCGAAGCTGAACAGCGCCCTGACCTTGAAAGCTACCTCGCACGGATTGAGCCACGGCCACTTCGATAAGCTCGCTATCGCATATTACGACAACGGAAACGAGATTTTTCCGGATTACGGCGCTTCGCGTTTCCTGAATATCGAGGCCAAAAATAAAGGACATTACACGCGCGAAAACCAGTCGTTCGCCAAACAAACCATCGCGCATAATACGCTGACGGTCGACGAGACTTCGCACTTCAACGGCGACATCCGGGTTTCTTCGCGTCACCATTCGGAAATACTATACAGCGATTTCAAAGGAAACGGTTACCAGATAACAGCCGGCAAAGAAACAAATGCATATCCCGGAGTAGAGATGAAACGTACCGTAGCATACGTAACCGTTCCGTTCCTGCCCTTCCCGCTTTTGCTCGACGTGCTGCAAGTCTGCTCGGAACAAGAGCACCGCTACGACTACCCGCTGTGGTACAAGGGGCATTTCGTTTCGGTGAATTTTCCCTACACCAAAGCGGTAAGCGAACTGAAAACGCTCGGCTCCGCCAACGGATACCAGCATGTATGGGTAGAGGCGTGGGGACAAAACGACCGTACGCATACTTCCGCTTTCACTTTTGTGAACCGGAACCGGTTCTATACGCTCAGTACCGCTACTTCCCCCCGAACGGAACTGAAACTGCTCCGGCTGGGAGCCGCCGACCCCGATTTCAACTTGCGGAACGAAACCTGTTTCCTGGTCAGGGAAAACGGGCGGAAAAACCATACGTTCGCCACCTGCGTCGAAACACACGGAGAATACGACGTAGAGAAGGAAACGTCCGCCGGCCTCACGCCATTGTGCGAGGACGTAAGCATTCTGACGGATACTCCGGATTATACCGTCGTGCAAGCGGCCTACCGGGGCGGCCATTCCGTAACGCTTTGCCTGAGTAATGCGAACCACAGCGGCAACCGGCCGCATAGCCTGGAGGCGGCCGGTTCGGTTTATAGCTGGAACGGCCCTTACGGAATTTTTATAAAATAACGAGTACGATACGAACCCTAAAACAAAATATCATGAAAACAAGCAGTGAAACATTTTTGTACGAAAACGAATCGAAATGGGAAAACCCGGCCCCGGGCGTAACCCGCCAGGTAATGGCATACGACGGGCAACTGATGTTAGTAAAAGTACTATTCGAAACCGGCGCGACAGGTGCCGTGCACGCGCACTACCACAGCCAGGCCACCTACGTGGCGAGCGGAAAGTTCGAACTGGTTATCGGCACCCGGAAAGCCGTGCTTTCCGCCGGCGACAGTTATTATGTGGCTCCGGACGAGCCGCACGGATGCGTTTGCCTGGAAACGGGCATGCTGATCGATACGTTCAGCCCGATGCGGGCCGACTTCCTAACCTGTTGAAAGCATGAAGGTAAAAGGACTCAGGTGGACGGTTATCGGATTAATCGTGCTGATAACCGTTATCAACTACTTAGACCGGGGCACGCTCAATTATATGTGGGTGACGCCTGTGGATTACCGGATCGTACCGGAAGCGGGCGTGAAAGACGCAAAAGGCAACCGGGCCGTGCCGGCGGGCGAATATTATATTCTGACTACTGCCAGCGGGAAACGGGATTCCGTAAGCATAGCGCACGCACAAGTCAGAGAAAAGTCGGGTGTGCGTTATGTGAACCGTCGCAAAGGGATTGCCGCCGACCTCGGATTAATCGACCCCGACGATCCGGACGCTTCGCAACGGGCGAAAGACCTGTTAGGACGCATAACCGTATTTTTTATGATAGCCTACGGCATCAGCCAGCTTGTTTCCGGAAAGCTGTACGATAAAATCGGGTGCCGGAAAGGATTTTTCTGGAGCGTGCTCGTATGGGGAACGGCCGATGCCCTGACGTCCCTTTCGCGCGGTATCTTTTCGCTTACCTGCTTCCGGATGATGCTGGGGCTGGGCGAAGCCGGCCCGTGGCCTGGAACCACGAAAAGCAATGCCGAATGGTTTCCGCAAAAGGAACGTGCGCTGGCACAGGGCTTGTTCGGGGCGGCCGCATCCGCCGGTTCTATATTGGCGCCGGTAGTAATCCTGATGTTGTTCATCGCTTTCGGCTGGCAGGCTACTTTCGTTATCGTGGGCGCCTTAGGATTGGTTTGGCTGCTGCCCTGGCTGGTAATCAACAAGGAAGGGCCCGCGAAACATCCCTGGATTACGGAGCGAGAACGTACGTATATCCTGAACGGCCAATCCGGAACAGCACCCGAAACGGAAGAGAAAGGGAAAAGCTGGGGCGAATTGTTGCGTACGAGAAAGAACTGGTCGGTTATATTGGGCCGTTTCTTTCTCGACCCCATCTGGTGGATGTTCGTTACCTTCCTGCCGCTGTACCTGGCCGACGTATTCCGCCTGAATATAAAAGAGGTGGCTTTCTCCGCCTGGGTGCCATACGTAGGGGCGGCCATCGGAAGCATCGCCGGAGGCTGGTACTCCGGCTGGCTGATTCGCCGGGGGCATACGGTAAATTACGCCCGCAAAGCGGCTATGCTGCTCGGGGGCGGTATCCTGGCACCGGCCATCTTAGCGGCCATCTCGGCCGCATCCCCTCCGGCTGCCGTGTTCTTCATGGCGCTAGCGTTGGGCGGCTTCCAGTTTTGTATGACGAACCTGCAAACCATTCCGAGCGACTTGCACAACGGCCGGTCGGTAGGCTCGCTGGCTGGCCTGGGTGGAGCCGCAGCCGTGCTGGGGACGATTCTGGCCATTCTCTTTTCGAGCTACATTACCGACTGGATTTTGTTATTCAGCTTGCTGGGAGCTTTGGTGCCGCTTTCGCTCGGCTCTGTTTTCCTTACGGCGGGAACAATCGAACACATCAATTAATATACGTA
>DBGBSM010000570.1:0-8063 GCA_048468815.1 Parabacteroides sp. | reverse complement strand
TTCATAGGCCAACTATTTTAAGAAGTAACGAGTATGTATTACGGAAATCCGCTCCGGCATTACCCGCTCCGGGTTCTCGGACTTTCGTTCATGGAAACGCTTCGCTTTTATTCGATAAGCCAGGACGCTTCCACCCGGAGGTTTTTGTCTTTTACCCGGATAATCAACGGATAAGCCGGACGAACAGGACGCTTTTCGCTACCGTCGGCTGTTTTTACTCCCGGATTGGTAGGCGGAATGCCGGAAACTTCTCCCGTAAAAACTTCGCAGGGCTGCCTTACCCGGATTTTTATTCTCGAATTACCGGTAACCACTTCGAACGAACCGGTAGAGGCATATTTCTTTACCTGCTTAATCCGGAGGAAAGGCTCGGTGGTTCCGAGTTGCGCCTGTTCGGATTTTCCTGTTAACCGGGGTTTATCGTCGAACAGCAATACATAATCGTATTGGTGCTGTATGGCGGAAGTACAGGTATAAAGGTCGTGCAACCGGTTGCCGTCGAGGGTGAGAGTACGTTCCATCTTCACTCCGCCGTACGATTCGGGAGCTTCGGCGGTCATACTTCCGCCCTGGTCGGCAGTGGTAAAGCTACGCAGGCGGCCGCTCGCCGGTTGTTGATCCTTTCCGTCGACAGTAACCGTATTATGCGCCAAGGTTTTCCGGTACCACCTCGTATAGTCGGGCGCGCCGTACGCACACGTGCCGAAATCGGGAAGTATTTCTTTTGTACCGTTGTGGATAGAGACGGAAAGTTTGTCGGGATGGCCATGACCGCCGCCGTGCGGCCCGTATTTCATCACTACCGTGGCCCGGTCGCTACGCAGTAAAGCGTAACCGGCATTCTCGAAAAAATGACCGGGTAACCGCAACGGTGTTACCGCAGGTGAGATAATCGCTGGGTTGAGCAAGGCATTTACGCTTTTACGCGGGATGTGCCTGTAGCACTGCCGGAGCACATCGAGGAACAACGAATCGCCGGTATGCGCATAAATCGATTCGTAAAGCGGAGCCTGTGCCAACAACGACTCTCCGTACCAACCATCGTTGTGTGATGGAAACGTGAGGTCGGGATAAGTGCCCCATACGGGTGCGGCGAACATATTACAAAAGTGCCGGTCGAACAGGTCGATTCCGCGGCAGCGTACAGCTTCGGCAGTAAGCAACATGGCGCGGAGCGGATAGAAATGATACGTAGGCGAACCCTCGTTCCACCAACCGTCGGGATAAACATGCTTCTGCATCAGATAACGATAGCCGCACACTGTGTCGTTCAACGCCACATCGACGAGCGAATCGTCACGCAAAGCAATTCCTAACGCCGCCAGTGCGCAGTTGTGCCATACTTGCCAGTTGCCGCCGTCGCGCCTGCGTAACAACAGATTCGCACATTCGCGCAGGTATCCGTTTTCGATGTTTTTTATTTCGTCGGGCGTCATTACCGGCCGGGCCGCCACATAGACGCGGGCTATATCCGAAGCCCAGACCGCCTCGTCGAGACTTTGCCCGAACATTTTACCGCTAAACGCCTCGGTTGATTTCCGGTTGGCATCGTGCACCATGTAACCGGGATATTTGCCGGCGTAATCAAGTAACATGTCGCAGATAAAACGGGCGTATTTTCTTTCGCCGGTCGCTAAATAAAGGTACATGCAATCGTTCATAAACCCGTAGTTATGGGCATGCACGAAGTTGACCCACGCCCAGTTATAGCGACTTACACCGCGGTGCTCTTTACCGCAGGCGGCACAATAATGAGCAGTGGGTTTGTTCCAGTCGAAAGTAAACGTTACATTGTGTACAGGGCAACAATAGTGGTGTCCGTGGCCGCCTTCGAGCATAGGCACTTCCAGGTCGTGCTTCAATCGTTCTTCCACACCGGTACGAAGGGCGGCAAGAATAGCCTTCCCCCACTCCGTTTGCGCCGATTGCCGGATATTTTCTATTTCCTGCGTGGTAAAAAAAGAAAAGTCTTTATCCTGCGCCCGGAGAAAGAACGTCAGAGAAATGAAAAGACCTATATACGAAAAGGTACGTGTTTTCATGGTTGTTATTTTAATAAATTCCAATCAGACGAGTAATAAGCCCGGTGTAATTTTGCGAGCATCCGGGTATCTCCGCTACACAAAAACCGGTATTCGAGGTCTTTGTAAAGGTAGAACCGAAGCCAGTATCCTTTATGGTATTTTTCACGCAGCGAACGAGCTTGTTTCCATTTGGCATACCAACCGGTATCTACTCCGTAGCGTTCGGCTACGGCCACCGCCTCCACTGCCTGTTCCCACATATTTCCGGCTACCTTTTCCATCAGGGCCGTGTAGTCGCCGTACCGGAAAGCAGAAACATTTATCAGTTCGCAAGTATCGTCGATGCCGAACTCCGACAGGGACATTACCGTTTCGAAAACACCATCGCCGTCGAGGTCGTATTCAATATTGTCGAAAAAACCGTTTCCGTTCGTATCGGTATACCGGACAGTAGCGAATTTATCCGGGTCTTTTCCCTGCCATTGGCGGTCCCAGCCCTGGTAATATTTCGTTTGCTGGTCGATTCGCCAAATACCGGTTTCCGCTCCGTACAGATGTAAACGACCGTCGAACCGGCCGATATACAACCGACCGCCTCCCGAATTGTCATCGTCCCACTCGCCCCGGTCGCCGCACGGATCGGCTTGCGTATGATTATCGAAGCCACCCCGGTTGCGCCCCACAACAAAAGGGTCTTTATTATCGCAAAACTCCACTCGTTCCCAACGGGCGCAATCGTCGTCTTCGTCATATACGAACCGGACTTTATTCCACTTTCCCTGGTTGAATATAAGGCCGGGAGCCGCCTGATGATCGGGATATACCAACCGGGTAAGATGCCGGAAACGAGCGTCTAAAAAGAAAGTATCGGCTTCGGGCAAGCCCCGCATGTTCCGAAGCTTGTGTACCTGATCGGTATAATCGAATCCTTCGCCCGAGAAACCGAGAGTAAAATCGAAATCGAATTCGTTACCGGGGCCGTTGTCGTTATCCAAGTCGACGGCGATAGAAACCCAGTCGATACGACCTGTCAGTTGCATATTTTCGTACGTATTCGGCAAGGAGTCGTTTTTCATGTGAGGAGGCGAGTCGAGCAGGCGGATAGCTATTTCGGTCAATCCGTCGCCGTCTTCGTCGTAAAACAGGAAAGGATTTTCCCAATTCAACCGTAAATCCTGTATATCGTACGTAGAAGCATGCATTTTCATAAAAGCCGTTTGGCCGCTATAATCGGGATAGAAATCGCATATACCCGACTTTTCCCAGCAAGCGAGCCGGAACGTATTCCAATCGATATAATTGAATACATCATCGTGATCCGAATCGAGCACCACCATGTAATGACCGTTGGGCCATACCCGACCGGTATTCGTTTCGGGGTATTCGATAACCAACTGCAAATCGGCTTTACCATCGTCGTCGGTATCGGCCCATTTAACGATAAGGTCGCCCATTCCGCCGTATATGCCGTCGCGGTTCCGGTCTATCAACAAACAGTCGTTTATCCTATCGCCCTCCAAATCGCCAGGTTGCATATTTCCGTCGTCATCGAGCCACAACACCGGCGTATCGAGGTGCGTCACGGATTGGATGGCATCGGGGCGCCCATCGCCGTTCAAATCGAGATAGACAGGAGTAAATCCGACGGGCGGAGGAGGCAAACGGAAAGCACTTATCTGCAACCGGCTGTTCCAATACCCTGTTCCGTCTCGTTCGGCCGCGCAGCATACAACGGGTAACAGACCGATAAAGATACCGGTTCCGATTGCTCTTATCTTTTTATTCTTCATTCTGCTTTTGTTTTTATAAGTTCCCGGCCGATTATTTATACAACGGGCCGTAAGCCGCACATGCCCGGAAATCGGCATCTTCCGGATTCGATCCGAATGCGTTCCAGGCAGCCGGCCGGAAAAGTTTTTCTTCGCTTACGTTATGCATACATACCGGAATGGAAAGCATCGAGGCGAGCGAAATAAGGTCGGCTCCGATATGTCCGTAGCTGATGGCTCCATGATTCGCTCCCCAATGATTCATTACCGAGTAAACATCTTGGAAACTACCCTTACCCGTTAGCCGGGGAACGAAGAAAGTAGACGGCCAAGTTTTATCGGTACGTTTATTAATAAGGGCGAATACCTCGTCCGGGAAAACGGCAGTCCAACCTTCAGCCAGCTGTAACACCGGGCCGAGGCCCTTTACTAAGTTGATACGGCACATCGTAACAGGCATATCCGGCTCGGTAAGGAAAGCGGACGAATAGCCGTTTCCCCGAAAATATTCGAGGGAAGCGGGGTACCAGGTCGTAGCATCGAGCATTTTATCTACTTCGTCTTGCGTAATTTCCCAAAAAGGTTTCAATGCGGCACGCCCGTTTTTCCGTTGCTTTCCCGTACCGTCGAGCGTACACGAACCGGAATTAATCAAATGAATCGCTCCACCCGACAGAATTCCTTCCGGTTTCCAACCGCTCACCCGCTCGATAGCTTCGGGGCTCCAATAGGTACGTACATCGGCGAAAAGCTGTGCCGTATGAGTCAATAAGTAATTGAACAACATACTGATTCCGTTCAAGTGGTCGTCTTCGGTAGCGAATATATAAGGTGCACGGCGCCCGTTCCAATCGAAAGACGAATTCAATATCGCTTCGGAAAAATCGCCGTTCGGCAGAAAGTCGGTCCACTGACGTTGTCCCTGAAAGCCGCCGGCAATCGCATGATGTCCCATCGCTTCTTCCTGGTATCCCATTCGGGCGAGTACTTCATTTCCTTTCAACAAGTCACGCATTATCAGTGTCATTTTTACCACGAACTCCCAGTCTTTATTTTTTTGTTCCCGCGTGACGCGGATGTGTTCCGGATTAAAATCTTCGCCTTCGCGCGCCATACAGTTTATACGTGTCCATTCCAACGCCCGGCGATACTCCTCCGGATCGTATATTTCCTGCCGTACACGACGTATAATTTCAGAGCAATCTACAAATTCGGCGCGCATCCCCAGGTATTCTTGCAAAAAGTCGGGATTTACAAGAGAGCCGGCAATTCCCATGGAAACCGAACCGATAGCCAGATAAGACTTTCCACGCATCCAAGCGACAGCCAGTCCGGCGCGGGCGAACCGTAGCAGTTTTTCTTTCACATCTTCGGGTATAGCGGTATCGCCGGCATCTTGCACGTCTTTCCCGTAAATACCGAAAGCCGGTAATCCTTTCTGACTATGCACGGCCAGCACGGCCGCCAGATAAACAGCTCCCGGACGTTCGGTACCATTGAACCCCCAAACCGCTTTCGGAATAAACGGGTTCATATCCATGGTTTCGGAACCGTAGCACCAGCAGGGAGTAACGGAAAGCGACACGCCTACCCCCTCTTTTTCGAACTTTGCGGCACAGCAGGCCGCTTCTTTCACGCCGCCGATACACGTGTCGGCAAGTACACACTGTACGGGCGAACCGTCGGGATAACGAAGTTGTTCGCTATATAACGCGGCTACCCGGCGGGCAAGCTCCAACGTAGTGTCTTCCAGCGATTCGCGGATACCGCGTCGACGCCCGTCTATGATGGGGCGAATCCCTATTTTAGGAAATGATGTTTTCATGGTCGGATAAATTGAATCAGGTTGTATTGTTTATCTGAATATAGTTTTTAAGTGATCGACAGATATGCCGAACAGGATTTCTGTGATAACCGACAAGTTTTCGTCGTTTCCCACGAAATGAAATACGGTATGCCGGTGACGGAGCGTTTCTCCCGGTTTCAGGAACGCTCCCGGCGAAGCGCTTTCCATTTCCAGGAAAGGCCCCATGATACTGCCGTCGGCCAACGGTCCGTCGTTATAAGCATTCATCGCATCCCCTTGCAGCGGGTCGAGGATCGGATTCCACGCTTGATTCAGATAACGGCCGTCTTTATCCCGGTCGAAAGTAATAACGGTCAAACGTGCGGCATCCGGGTCATAATTCGCGGCTATCGCCCGGGTGCGGAGCGCGTTCATTCCTAATTTGCTCCGGTAATTCCCGTCGGTTCGCAAATAAAGAAGTCCGCTTTCTCTCTTCAGCCGGTCGGCCGGTATCTCGCCGAAATAGTCGGTAGTAGCTATCTTACCGAGTCGGTAGCCGTCTCCTTCGTTATACGGTACGATAGTAAGGGCACACGGGGCGGTAGCGAACATATCGAGTATCCAGATACATAGCGTACCGGTTTCTGCAGTCCATTCGAAATCGTTCCGGTTCTGTAACAGATTATCCGTAGTATAAGCTACCGTTTTTACTTCCCGCATTGCAGGCACACCTAGCCGTTTTTCTATTTCCACCGGCTCCAGCAACACCACGGAACGGGTAATACAGGCATGCAGTTCCGTACCGAGATAATTGGTTACCTGCATTTCTTTTTCCAGCGTAACGGATGTTCTACCGGAAGCGATTACTCTCCAAGGCTCCGTATCGAAAGGAGCCGGCGTATGCCAATTATCGTATACCTGTGGCGTTCCGGGGCGAAAAAAAATAGAGAACCGGCCCCCTTCCGGCCCTAGCCACAGCCGGTTTTCCCCGCCGTATCCGTTCATATGCTCGTTTATTCCGGGCGCATCGAGCGCCTTGTAATTGAGATAACCCAAGCTCATACCTTCTAATCCGGCGGCAGTGGAAGTAAACACTTTCGCCTGGTATTTCGGTGAAACGATCACCCGGGAACAACCGTCATTTCCAGATAATACGACCAGGCTGTCTTTGGTCGACAAGTAGTTCAAATCGTAGCCGAATGTTCCTTTCGGGTAAGCATCCATAATATATTCGTTTTTTTTATGCAGGTTACAGCTTATCAGACAAAACCCGATAAAAACTGCCATGCGTGTTTTTACATATAGCTTCATTTTGCTTTATTTTACCAGCGGGGTATTTCCAGTTCGTCTTTCGAAGGCAATGCCGGGAATTTAGCATGAGGCTCGGCCTGGTACCAGAATACGGTAGAAGAAATATCGGACTTCTGGTTGTTGTAACGCCCGTCGTGACGCCAACCTAAATCCTGGATAGTGACTTTCAACTCTTTATCGAAACGAACCGGATCGAGGATATGCCAACGGTACAACCCGAAAGCGGTTACGGCTCTATACAATCCGTCGGGACGAATTATTTGATGCATACCGGCATAAGGAGTAGTAAATTCCTGATATCGGTGGGTTTTCTGATTCTCGAAGTTATACGAACCGCAGAAATAATCTTCCGTGCCGGTACCGCAAATCGTAGGATATTCTTTATCGCCATCCATGTAAAACTTGATTTCTCCTTCTCCCCACCAGCAATTATCATTTACCCGCCAGGCCAGGTACGTACCCACGTAGTGCCCTTTTCCCTTAATGCCATCGACCAAGGTATGTACTGACCCCCGGGTGGGATTGGAACGGCGGA
The DNA here is from genome assembly GCA_048468815.1 of Parabacteroides sp. GTDB lineage: Bacteria > Bacteroidota > Bacteroidia > Bacteroidales > Tannerellaceae > Parabacteroides_B. Next base: position 638 of record DBGBSM010000570.1, on the reverse strand, counting down.
ACTGGGCATGAAAGTACGCTTCGTCGGCCGGTATATCGGTAAGCGTATAGTTGATTTGATAATACAAGCGCATTTCATCGCGATTGTTAATGTTTTCGAGCGTAATGCGCGCTTTTGTCCGGAACGGCATTTTCCAGTAACAATTGAAAGCGCTTCCGGGATTTACACATACGGCCAACGACGACAATTGTGCATATTCGTTATAAGCACTGGCGAAGAAATCGCCTACCGGCACTTCTACCGAAGGTTCCTTTTCATCGTCCCAGTAAAAACGAAGAATGGAAAAACGCCAGTTGCCGGTAGGCGTCATCCAGATTTGCTGGATCGCGCCGGAACCTTCGATCTCGGCGATAGTAACCGTTTCGCCCGGCTTTACGATGATATACGGATTCACTTTCCAACCTTTACCCAAATCTTTAGCCGCCCCCCAGGCATTCGCTTTGTTCCGGACATCTTTGTCGTTCACCGGGTCGGCCATCGCCCCCTGCCCTTTTTCTCCTGTAAAATTTTCCGGACTAATGGAACGCGTTTTCGCATCCGAGAGCCGGGAAAGAGTTCCCATATTCATATCCAATCCGTTAAAAGAATACCGTTGCGCAGCCGCCCAGGCAGAACATGCCAAAAGAACAATAAACAAC
>DBGBSM010000569.1:0-6157 GCA_048468815.1 Parabacteroides sp. | reverse complement strand
GTTGCGACTTGCTGAAACGGTGTATCTCGTCGATAAACAGGATGGGGGAGGTGGTGTCGAAAAATTTGTTGCTCTTGGCTTTGTCTATCACTTCGCGCACGTCTTTCACTCCCGAGCTGATGGCGCTCAGCGTATAAAACGGGGCGTCGAGCTTGCCGGCGATGATTTGCGCGAGCGTGGTTTTCCCTACTCCCGGAGGGCCCCACAAAATAAACGAAGGCACCCTTCCGGCGTCGATCATCTTGCGTAGAACGGCGCCTTGCCCTACCAGATGCTTTTGCCCTATGTATTCGTCCAGCGTTTTCGGACGCAGTCTTTCTGCTAACGGTCGGTTCATCATACTTACAAAATTCGGATATTTAATCCGTTTTACAAAAAGTACGGTGTTAATTTTCTCTTTCTTCGCGTCTGGTCGCCCCGGCGGGAACACTTTTTACCGGCAGTTTGTTATATAGGTAAAATAGTTCCTGCAAAAGCCGTTTTTCTGCAAGGAAAAGTTTAACTTCGCTCGCAGAGCGGAACCTGTAAAATTTTTCGGAAAATGAAAAAGATCGATAATACTGTTTTGAGGGGAGCCTTCGCCATTATTTTAGGGTTGGTTCTGATTTTGTGGCCCGAGGCCGCCATCAATTACTTAGTGATTGTAATCGGGGTGCTTTTTATCGTGCCCGGCGTGATTTCGCTGGTGGGGTATTTCCGCGCCCGGAGCAAGAATGCCGATTTGTCGCCCGGCTTCCCCATCGAGTCGGCCGGGAGCGTGATATTCGGCTTGTGGCTGGTATCGATGCCTACCTTCTTCGTCAATATTTTAATGTATGTGTTGGGGGTGTTGCTTATCCTGGCGGGTATCCAGCAGATGGTTTCCCTTACGTCGGCCCGGAAGCAGGCGACTATTTCGCCGTTGTTTTATATTTTCCCCATCGCCATCCTGATTTGCGGCGTGGTGATATTGGCCAGGCCGTTTGCCGCCGCGGCTACCGCCTTTATATTCTTAGGGGTGGTTTCGCTGGTTTACGGCGCCGGAGAGTTGTACGGCTGGTACCGGTTCGCCCGGTTGAAACAGGGATGAGGATGCCGACTAACCGGTGTCCCGGCTTTTGCCGGCGGCCGTAGGAAATTTCTTCTGCCGGATACCTGTTTTTGGGGGGTAGTTATCGCCCGGTGCTGCTCCACCAGAACGACACCCAGTCGCTTTCGCCTATTTTGTCGCCTGCGTTGTCGAAAATGGCTACATACGCTTTCAGGTCGTGCCTCCCGCTGGCCAGGTGAAGCTCGTTATAGGGAATAAATATCCGCAGGTCGGTGTAAGTAGATTCGTCGTAACGGGGGCTGTACGTGGTGCTGGCGCATACGTTTCCGGAAGTGGTGTAGTAACTCCGGTTGTAATCCTTTAGCTTCGTCCCGTCTTCGAAATAAAAGTAAGCGATTGCTTCGCCCGTTTTGCCTTTCATGCCGCTTACATCGAACGAAACCGCGATATACATTCCTTTCGCTCCGTTCCGGTACACGTTATGCTCGGTGGTGATGCGGCTCACTTCCGCTTCGGCCGGCTTATCGGAGGCCGAGCTTACATAATTTCCCCGATGGCCGGCACCGGTCGAAGTAGTAGGGGAGATGTAATTGAATAATTCGGCGTCGCCCGTTTTTTCAGCCAGCCGGTCGAACATTCCGCGGAACGTGGCGGCCGACCGGAACCTTTCGAAGTGAAAGGTATACCCTTCTACGGTAATGCTTTCGATGTTGTAGGTGGCGAGCTGCGTGGCCGCGTAGGCATGGCGCTGGTAATCGGTCGCCGAGCTTAGCCCGGCATTTTTCCCTAACGATAAACAGTTGGTGGTAACTTGCATGATACCGAGGGAAGTCATTTGCTTGAAATTGTCTTTGCGGGCGTCGTAAAGCCATGCGTCGGAAGCGCGTAGAACGGTTCCGTCCGATAGTTTTATCGTGAGGGAAATATCCGTTTTCTTTTCGCCGGCGGCATTGGCCAGACTACATAGGCGCACCACTTGGTTGTTCGTTTCGCCCGACTCGTATAGCATCAGTTTGATATTGGCCTGCGCTTCGCGTCGGGCAGTTACATATAATTTGCAATACAGCCTGTTGTCGCCCCTTTCGCCTATTTGGGTTAAGCTGTCCATGGCGCAGCTGTGCCACGAGTCTTCGTACGAATAAGTAAACGGGTAGGGGGTATTCCGGTATGCGCCTACCAGCAGGCCGGCCGACATCCGGAATGTGCAACAGGAAATGAAAATGACCAGGAGAAAGGCTGTTTTTTTCATATGTATGCGTGTTGGTAAAGGGCGATTAAAGTTGTTTGCTTTCCAAAGAAACAAAGGTAATAAAAATCCCGTTTTACGGTAGCATACTCCTTTGTGTTTTATTTTTCCGGTTGCTTTTCTGCCGGCATAAAAAACGAATGTCTTATTTTTCGTTCCGGCCGCTTTTTTCAGTATCGTCCCGTTTTGCCTGTATAATACGGTCTGACTATCTCTTCCATGATTCGTGTTACTTCCGCTGCGTCCTCCAGCGCCTGCCGGTTGAAAAACGGGTCGCCGCTCAGGATAGCCCGCGAAATTTCCCGAATCATCGGCTCTTCCACCACTTCCGGCTTGGGAATGGCGAAAACTTCTTCGTACGCAGGCGTAACCAGCCGTATCGGTTCCATCGTGAAGGTGGAAAACAGCAAGGAGCCCCGGCTTCCCGTTACCTCTATCCAGTCCTCGTTTACCGGGCCGGCGGCGGTTTCGGGAGCGGTGAAATACCATACGGCATCGGCCGTAAAGCCGGCGGCAAACCGGAAAGAAGCCTCTACGTAATCTTCCGCCTCGTACAATCCGCCTTTGTTGGCCACTGACGATTCCCAGGAAGCAATCCGGCCGAACAGGAAAAGAAGCAAGTCGATTTGGTGCGCCCCCATATCCACGAAATAGCCGCCCCCCGCCACGGATACATCCAGCCGCCAGGGCAACGGCTGCCGCTTGTCTTCCGGACGGGCCGAACGGATAAGGCGCAGCTTTACCTGCCGGGTTTCGCCTATCGCGCCCTGCTCCAATATTTCTTTGATTTTCCGGAAATACGCCATCGCCCTGCGGTAGTACGCCACATACAGCGGCGTGCCGGTATGTTGCGAAACTCGAATCATTTCGAGGCACTCCCGGTACGAAGCGGCCATCGGCTTTTCCACATACACCGGCTTGCCTTTTTCGAGCGCCTGAAGCGTGAGCGAAGCATGGCTCGACGGAGGCGTGGCGATGTACACCGCTTCCACTTCCGGGTCGCCGATAAGCGCGCCGGCATCCGAGTAGAATTTACCCACTCCGTGCCTGCGGGCGTAATCGGCCGCTTTTTCCCGGTTCCGGCGCATCACGGCCGTCAGTTCTGTTTCGGGCAGCCGGTAAAAAGCCGGTCCGCTTTTCTTTTCCGTTACGTTGCCGCACCCGATGATTCCCCAATGCAGTTTTTTCATGTCCGGTTACGAAAATAAATGAATAAAGAAACTCCCGGTTTGATATACCGTAAAAGACACTACCCAAGCCAACGCGCACGTGTATCCGATTACGAACAACCCCCACTTCCACGAGCCCGATTCGTTGACGATAGCCGACACGGTGGCGATGCAAGGGAAATAAATCAGAACGAACAGCATCAGGCTCAACGCAATCAGCGGCGTGAAGGTGGGCTCGCCCTGTGCGTTCTTATCCTCTTTCAACCGTTGCTGCAACGACTGTTCGTTGTCGCTCTCGCCGGTATAAAGCACGCTCAGCGTACTGACCACCACTTCCTTGGCGGCCATGCCCGTGAGCAGGCTCACGCTGATTTTCCAGTCGAAGCCCAGCGGCCGTAGCACCGGCTCGATTACCTGTCCGATTCGTCCGATGTACGAATGCTCCTGGTGGTCGATGTTTTTCAGGTGTTCGATTTCGGCCAGCAGCAGTTCCTTTTCGGGTTCCGGCAATGCGGCCTGCTCGGTGCGGGTTATTTGCTCGTCGTATACCGCGCTTTTGCCGGTGTGGCGGGGAAAGTAGCCTAAAAACCAGATAAGGATAGAGGCAATCAGGATAACGCCTCCCATCTTATGGAGATACTGCTTGGCTTTTTCCCACATGTGAATCGAAATCGATTTGACCGTAGGCATCCGGTAAGGCGGCAGTTCCATCACGAACGGCACCTCTTCTTTTTTAAACAGGAACCGCCTGAACAGGCGCGCCATGACAACCGCCAGTGCGATGCCCGTGATATACAACCCGAACAGTACCAGGCTGGCTTTTTCCGGGAAAAAAGCGCCCGCCAGCAACACGTATACGGGAAGTCGTGCGCTGCACGACATCAGCGGATTGATAAGCATGGTAATCATCCGGCTGTTCCGGCTTTCTATCGTGCGCGAAGCCATGATAGCCGGCACGTTGCATCCGAACCCCATCACCAGCGGGATAAACGATTTGCCGTGCAGCCCCATCTTGTGCATGATTTTGTCCATGATGAAAGCGGCGCGCGCCATGTAGCCCGAGTCTTCCATAAACGAGATGAAAAAGTACAGTATCAGGATGTTGGGCAGGAACACGATTACGCCTCCCACGCCGCCGATAATCCCGTCGGCCAGCAAGTCCTTCACCGGCCCGTCGCTCATGTAATTGCGTACGAGGCGTCCCAGTTGCGCCACCAGCCACTCGATCCACTCCATCGGATAAGCGCCTAGGCGGAACGTAGCCTCGAACATAATCCAGATAAACAGGATGAAAAACGGGAAACCCAGCACTTTGTTGGTGAGGAACAGGTCGATGAGCCGCGTATTGCTTACCTGTTGTATCTTGTTCTCTTCGAACGTTTCTTTCAAGGCGCCCGAAATAAAGCCGTACCGCGCATCCGTAAAGGCCGTTTCGCAATCCTCTTTCAGCAACGTTTCTATCTGCACGCACTGCTTGTCGCGGGCTTGCAGAATAGAGTTGCCCCCGGGAATCTCCCGCACGAACTTTTCCGTTTCCGGGTCGTTTTCCAGTAGCTTGACGGATAAATAACGGCGCGAAATGTGCTTTTCGATGTCTACGTCGGTATTGAGTTTGTGTTTAATCGCGCGGATGCTTTTTTCGAGCGCGTCGCCGTAATTGATGTGGATATGGCGCAAGTTCGGCTCCTGTTCCTCGTATACCTCGATTACCTTGTCGAAAAGCTCGGCGATGCCCCGGCCGCTCCGACTTACGGTAGGTACCATGGGCGAGCCTAACAGCTTGCCCAGCGTGCGGTAATCCAGCCGGTTGCCCCGCCGCTCCAGCTCGTCGTACATGTTGAGGGCGATTACCATGGGCGTATCCATGTCGATCAGTTGCGTGGTGAGGTACAGGTTCCGCTCCAGGTTCGAGGCGTCGACCACGTTGATAACTACGTCGGGATGCGACTCGGCGATGTGGTTGCGCACGTAAAGTTCTTCGGGCGTGTAGGCCGAAAGCGAATAGGTGCCCGGCAGGTCTACGATCCGGAACGTATAGCCGTTTTGCGTAAACGTGCCTTCTTTGGCATCTACCGTTACCCCGCTGTAGTTGCCTACGTGCTCGTGCGCACCCGAGGCGAAGTTGAAAAGCGACGTTTTCCCGCAATTCGGATTTCCCACCAGCGCCACGTCGATAATTTTTCCTTTATGCAGGGCGATGGCGTGCAAATCGTCGTCCGACGGAGCGGAGGTCATGCTGGGACGGTTCGCCTCTTTTTCGGGTTGCCGCGAGGCTTCGAACTCGGCGGCGCTCACCACTTCGATCAGAGCCGCGTCGTTGCGCCGGAGCGACACGTCGTAGTCCATTATTTTATAGTGGATGGGGTCTTTCAGGGGCGCGTTCCGGATTACGGTCACTTCTTTTCCTTTGATGAAGCCCATTTCTACGATGCGTTTCCGGAAAGCTCCGCGGCCCATCACTTTGACGATTATACCTTTTTCTCCCGTACGAAGTTCGGATAATTTCATATTGCGATAAATGTGTTGCAAAAGTACGAGGAAATAATCGTTGCGGCAATACCGAGAAGTAGGTATTGTTCCGAAAGAACTGGTTTCCCGAATCTTTTACGCGCACCCGGCTGTTTAATTCATATCCTCCGGATTAGGTTATTCGGAAAAAGTTTTTAACTTTGTTTCTGGAAGAAGCGAAGACAGGCTGCACCTCGACATAAT
>DBGBSM010000568.1:0-2745 GCA_048468815.1 Parabacteroides sp. | reverse complement strand
CCTGGATAGGGCGTGTTACCAGCGAAGATAAATCCAAATTATCGCTTTTCCGCCCGGAAGAAAGCGGAACTACTTTGGTTCGGTTGGCGTTTTTATCCAGTCGCGATAAAACCGGAAGCAATAATAATGTAAAAGTTATCGCCGGTTATGATTACACAAAGTGGACGGGAGGCGACTATCCGTGTGTCGCTCTTCAACAACTGAAGGTATATGGTAAATAATAAATCGATTACCTCCTGTGGTAAATCGGAACAAAGAAGGGGCATCCCCTTTTTACCGAACAGGTAAAAAGGGGAGATGCCTGAAAAGATTTTATAAAATCAACTCCTAAAAAAGAAACGAATATGAATAGTTTAAAATGGATAGGGAAGGTGCTGCCTATAATTTTATTGGCTGCTATAGCGACGGGGTGCATAACAAGCTGTAGCGACGACGATAACGAAAAAAGAGAGACACCGCTCGCTTTCGAGCTGACTTCCTTGAGCCTGGTATGCAATTATACCCGTCCGGTCGTTGTGAATGCGCCTTTCACAGGCAAGGATTATCGCTTAACCGTTACAGCTTCGCCGGAAGTAACCTGGAATGTGGAAGTGGTGAGCGGAGAACTGGTAACCGCTACCCCTTCGGGCGAGCAAAGGGGCGATGGGGAAATCACCCTTACGGTAGCGGCCAACCCGGATAAAGACCCCGGGAAAAAAAGCGAAGTCGTGATAACTAACAGTGCAAACGAGGATACCTACAGGTTTGTGTTTACACAAGTAGAAAAAGTGTTGCTTATCCCTGAGCATACCATGATCGGACAAAGCGGGCCTGAATTGTTCGATAACGAAAATAGCAAATTTAATAAGCGCTACATGAAAGAAAGCGACAATGTGGCTCTTTTTTGGGAAAAATCGTTTGGCACCGACCCGCAAAATGCAGAACGGAAGTTCAATCCCGACGATTTGTTGAAAATGGCGGAGGAGGTGTACGACTTTATGAAATACGATTTGTACTTCGGAAGCAAGGAAGAATCGGTGACGAACAAATACAAGCTCATCGTGTATGTGATAAACGACAGCGAAGGCGGAGCTACCGGCGGAGGAAATTATCCGGTAGGTGAGTTGGCCATCCGTCCGCATCATTCGGGAAATCCCAATATGGTATACCATGAAGTATCGCATAGCTTCCAATACCTGGCTTTGTGGGATTCCGGCGTTCAAGGAGCCTGGTTCCCCGGCCCGTTGTTCGAGATGACTTCGCAATGGACTTTGCTTCAGCGTTCTCCAGAATGGATTGACCAGGAATTCAATCATTTCACGAATTACATTAATGGCACGTATCGTTCGTTGGGGCATAGTGACAATGCCTATAATAACCCGTATATGTTCGAGTATTGGTCAACTAAACACGGAGTGGAAATCATGAGCCGGATATTTCAGGAAACTACCCTGGAAGATAAAAACGCCGACTCGGGGCAACTTAACTTTATCAAAACTTATAAACGCTTGACCCACATTAACCAGGAACAGCTTAATGAAGAAATGTACGACGCTGCATCGCGTTTCATTACCTGGGATTTGCCACGCATCGAGATGGCCTATGCCGCCAGAGGGGCAAATGTGCATACTTGCCAGCTTATTCAACTGGGAGTAACCTATCGAATCGCACCCGAGCGTTGTCCGGGCAACTACGGGTACAATGGCATTAAGTTAACCGTACCGGAAGCAGGCACTACCGTAAAAGTTAATTTCAGGGGGATTTTAAACGGTTCGGAGTACACTATTCATAAACCGGATAATGCTCAATGGAGATACGGTTTCCTGGCCGTGCTGAAAGACGGTTCGCGTGTATACGGCGAGCCGAGCAAGGAAGATATAGGGTCGGCAAGCCTTCAGGTTCCCGAGAATACCGAACATCTGTGGTTAGTGGTGGCGGCCACTCCGAAAGAAATTTACGATACCGGCGCCGAAAATCAATGGCCTTACCAATTTACGTTGGATAATACGGAGCCGGACGGCGAGAAATGCAGGGTAATTAAGAAATAAAGTCTTGGCAAACGAATGATTATCCCGGAAGAAACCGTTTTGAAAAGGTTTTAAAAAGAGAATCGTTCGTTTGCTTTTTACCGGAGGAACCGCCAAAGCCGGAGCTCTGTTAATCCGGAGTATCGGGTTCCTATTTCATACTATCTATTCGCCGGTCAGCGTGCCGGTTCGCCTTTCTTTTCATTGTGTCGGATTTGTTTGCCGACGCCCTCGGCAAAATAAACGACAGCGTCGGCAAAATAGCCAAGGGCGTCGGTAATATTGCCGAGGGCGTCGGCAAACGAAAATAGTGGCCCTGAGCTGTACAAACGTCTTCCGGATAAGCGGTTTTCCCGTGTTTTTGAAGAAACGTTTCAGCTTGTAAAAAAAATGAGGCTTACTATGAGCAATTTGGCTTTGATTTTTTTCGGAAAAAAGAACAGACGTGCTTCTGGTGTATGAATGAAGAATTTATAGAGTGGAGTTAGATAAATGAGTAATTTATGGGCGAAAAATCTGGCGTTTTACAATATTATCGTCTTTTTGTACGCGATTGGCCTGGCCGGATAGAGTACGCCGCTACTTTTACAGCAGGAAGTAGATGGCGAATTCCGAACAGAAATTCGGATTTTTAAAACGGATATTTCGATTCCGATACATACGGATGTATTTTTTAATATAAAAACATGAAAAAACTGATAGTCTATTTATGTATGCTGGTTTGTGCGTTGGGTAGTAC
>DBGBSM010000567.1:0-6687 GCA_048468815.1 Parabacteroides sp. | reverse complement strand
GCTCAGCCTGGTAATCGACCCGCTGAAGCAATTGAAGGCGTTGCTGCCGCCCGGCTCGTCGCCGGATGCCGGCGTATATGTGCGCCTTATCGAAAAAAACGTGAACCGCATCCAGCGGATGATCAGCCAGTTGCTCCAGTTCCGGGAGATAGAAAGCCAGAAAATTACGTTTAACCTGCAACCGGGCGACTTGATTCAGTATATCCGGGATATTTTTTCCCTGTTCGAATTGTATGCCAATAAAAAAGGCATCGAAACCGACATCGGTGCGGATACGGAATGTTTCCATACCGAATTCGATTATGACGCCATCGAGAAAATCTGCACCAATCTGTTTTCGAACGCGATAAAATATACGGCCGAGAACGGCTTTTTAGGCGTACGTATCAACCGGCTGAGTCCGGAGGATGCGTTACGGACGGGGTTGCCGGCAAGCGACGGCAACACGTATATCGCCGTGGCCGTTACCAATACCGGAGCGGAAATCCCGCACGAGAAGCAGGAAGAAATCTTCCAGTCTTTCAACCGGCTGGCTTCGGGCAGGCCGGCATTCGAAGAGAGTACGGGGTTGGGGCTGGCCATCGTGAAAGAGCTGGTTAACGGCCTGGGCGGCCGGGTTACGCTGCATTCGGGTAACTCGAAGGTAACGTTCACGGTGGTGCTGCCTTTCCCGTTAGAGAAAGAAGAAGGCGCCTGCCAGACGGCGTCGTACGAATATGCGATTTCCGAAATAGACAACCTGGTAGCCGAAACCGAAGAGACGAGGTTGCAGGATAAGCAGCGCCGGAAAACGCACAGCCTGGTGGTAATCGAAGACGATGCCGACCTGCGGGCGTATATGGAACGGCGGCTGGCGGAATATTATAATGTATATACGGCTACCGACGGGAACGAGGGTATAGCCAAAACGAAAAAGGTATTCCCGCAAATCGTGATTACCGACCTGATGATGCCCGAGGCCGACGGATTCGCCGTGTGCCGCAGCCTGCGCTCGGATATCCAGACGAGTCACATCCCGATTATCGTTTTATCGGCATTGGGGCAAAATACGGAAAATAAAATCAAGGCGTTGGAAAGCGGCGCCAACGTGTTTATCGACAAGCCTTTCGATATGGATTTCCTGCTGAAGCAGGTGGCCAACCTCATCAAAAGCCAGCATGAGCTCAAGGCTTTGTACAGTAAAAAATACATCGCCGAGCCGGGTAAAATCACCATTTCCTCGATGGACGAGGAGTTACTGAAGCGGGCGATGGAGCGAATCGAGGAGAATATGGGCAACAGCGAGTACAATGTGGAAACGTTCGTGGCGGATATGGGAATCGGGCGTACGTTGCTTTATCAAAAGATAAACGACATCGTGGGGATGTCGATCAAAGAGTTTATCATGGATATCCGCCTCAAGCGCAGCGCCCAGTTGCTGAAAGAGTCCGACCTCACCATCGCCGAAATTTCCGACCGCACCGGATTCAACAATCCCAAGTATTTCAGCATTTGTTTCAAGAAGCATTTCGAGCTCACTCCTTCCGAGTTTAAAAAGAAGCCGTAAAGGGAAAGGCGTTGCCCGGAAGCGCAACCGGCCGCACGGTCATCGTTCCGGCCGGTCGCGCTTATCCGGCGAGCCCGGATACCTCCCGGCATGCCGGTTGCCGGCCGCTTCTTCCAACCAGTAAAAATACGTTCGAAATGGCTCGCCTTTTTACGGTAACTGTGTGTTTTTTACCGTTCTGTACAAAATAGAACCATTTCCGGATAAACGAATACCCCGGTGTAAACGGATTTTATTCTCCTTTGCAGGGAGGATAAAAGAACATGTTCGTTTTTACTTACTCGCTTATTTGTTTCGAAGAATAAAACCGGGATAGGCGCTGCCTATCTTTATCTTAAATCAAAGGAAATGGAAATACACAAAAAATTGAAATGTTGTTTTACGGGGTTTGCTGTATTTTTATTGGCGGTATTGCCGCTGTATGCGCAACAAAATCCCGTTACGGTTACCGGGAAAGTAACCGATAAAAACGGAGAGGCACTGATCGGGGTCACGGTTCGGGTGAAAGACCGGAACGCGGGAACGGCTACCGATATGGATGGGGTGTTTACCCTGAAGGCTTCGCCCGGCGCGAAGCTGGTTTTTACGTACGTCGGTTTTTCCAGCCTGGAGGTGAAGGCGAATTCCGCCGGACCGATGCACGTTACGTTAACCGAGGATGTCCGGTCGCTCGACGAAGTCGTGGTGGTGGGATACGGTACGGCCCGCAAGAAAGACCTTACCGGCGGCCTGGCTGTGGTGGGGAAAGAACAGTTGGAGATGGTTTCGACCAACAACCTGATGGACCGCTTGGTGGGGCAGGTGGCCGGCTTGAACATCACCACTTCCAATGCGGCTCCCGGGCAAGACCAAACGATTCTGATCCGCGGCGAAAACTCCCTTTCGGCCGATAACAAGCCGTTGATTGTGCTGGACGGAATTCCCTACAGCGGCTCGTTAGTCGACCTCGACCCGAATATCATCGAGAATCTTTCCGTATTGAAAGATGCTTCGGCCGTGGCGATTTACGGAGCGCGCGGGTCGAACGGCGTCATCCTGATTCAAACGAAAAGGGGGCTCGTAGGCAAGCCGCAGGTAACGTATAAAGGGCAGTTCGGGGTGGCCGAGCCTATGCAACGCATCCAGGCGATGGGGCCGAACGAATACCTGCGTTTCCAGGTGGATATAGGCCGTTTGAAAGAGGGGTATACGGGCGACCAGCTCGACCCGGTCGCCGGGAACATCATCAGCCTGAGCGAGCGCCGGAACTACCTCGACGGAGTTACGCACGATTGGCAGGATTATGTGTTTCAAACCGCTTTTACGATGGATCACCAGGTAAGCGTTTCGGGCGGTACGGAGCATACCAAGTACATGGCTGCCGTTTCGTATCTCGACCAGGAAGGGGTGGTGTATAATTCCAACCTTACCCGTACCAACATCACGGCGAATATCGACCAGACTTTCAATAAATGGCTTACCGTAGGCGTCGGAACCCAGTTTATCCAAAAGGAGAACGGCGGCGTTACGCCGAATATCGAACATGCCATCAAGCAGAGCCCGTACGGAAAGTACAAAGACGAGGCGGGCTATTATGTAACGGAGCCGATGGAGTATTCGCTTATCACCAACCCGATGCTCAACGTGAATGCCGACCAGGACCGTACCAGCCGCAATTTCTTTTTCAATGCGTATGCGCATATCCTGTTCCCGGTGGAGGGGTTGTCGTTCCGCTCCAATTACGGCTACAATTACCGGAGCAACTTTACCGGAACTTATTACGGACGCGATACGTACGAGGGCCGGGAGCAAGGCGGTCAGGTGGGCGGCAAAGCCAGCATCAGCAACGAGCATTATACCGATTATACCTGGGAGAACGTGCTCCGGTACGAACGCGAGATAGGGCGCCATCGTTTCGATGCGACGGGGTTGTTCAGCATTCAGGAAACCAAAAAGGTGTCGTCTTCGCAAAGCGGGGAAGGGTTCGTTGCCGACGATGCGAGCTACTACATGATGAGTACGGCGGAGCGCAACCAGAAAATTTCGTCCGGCTTGTCGGAAACGGCGTTGTTATCGTACATGTTCCGCTTGAATTATGCGTATAACGGCAAGTATATGGCTACGTTCACCGGCCGTTCCGACGGCTCGTCGGTGTTCGGGGCGAACAATAAATACGCCTTTTTCCCTTCTGCCGCGTTGGCCTGGCATATCGGGGAGGAGCGTTTCATAAAAGACCGTGCCGGTTGGATCGACATGTTGAAACTGCGGGTGTCGTACGGCGCCAACGGCAACCAGGCGATTACGGCTTACCGCACGTTAGACCGCCTTTACTCGAAGGTGAAATACATTTGGGGCGACGGCGGCACGGCCGTGAATACGGCGTACCTGGCGGGCGACGGCATAGGCAACCCGAATCTCAAATGGGAAACCACGTACAGCGCGAATATCGGCCTCGATTTCCAATTGTTCAAGAGCCGCCTGAACGGTACCGTCGAAATGTACCTTTCCAACACACACGATTTGCTGATGTCCCGTACCGTGCCGATTATGAACGGGTATAGCAAAATCTGGGACAACGTGGGGCAAACCCGGAACAAGGGCGTCGAAATCACGTTGAACTCGCAGAACATCCGCAACCGCGATTTTACCTGGAGTACGGATGTGAACTTCTCGCTGAACCGCGATAAAATCGTGGAGCTGCGGGGCGACAAAACCGACGATATCAACAACAACTGGTTTATCGGCAAGCCGTTGCGGGTGTATTACGACTACAAGATGACGGGTATCTGGCAACAGGGCGATACGTATTTTTGTACGGATGCCGACGGCAACGAACGGGAAATACAAACGGGCGCCGCTCCCGGTTCGGCCAAGCTGGCCGACGTCGACGGAAACGGGTACATCGATGCGGAAGACCGGATGATTATCGGCTCCAAAAAGCCGGATTTCACGATGTCGATGGGCAACCGGTTGAGTTATAAGGATTTTTATTTCTCGTTTTTGCTCAACGGAGTGTTCGGTGTGTGGCGCGAGGACAACGTGGCGAATATCGGTTCCTGGACGTTCGGCATAACCAACTATGTGCGTGGGGCGAACTACTGGACGCCCGAAAATCCCGACGCCGACATCGTGTCGCCGGGCTATACCAACACGTTCGGGCACAGCTATTACAAAAAGGTGTCGTATGTGGAGATTAAAAACATCACCCTCGGCTACCGGATGAACCGGAATATCGCGGGAAAAGTGGGCTTGAGCGCTATCGACGTAAATCTTACCGTGAACAATGCGCATACGTTTTCCAACATGCGCCAGGTGCTCAATTACGATAATAGCTGGATGGCGTCTTATCCTACCGCCCGCTCGTATATGTTAGAATTGAATTTGACTTTCTAATTTAAAACCGGATACGAATATGAAAAATCTGATAAAAGCAGGCGTTTTCTTCCTGCTGGCCGTTTCTTCCGTGGGATGCGAAGACTTTTTAAACGAAGACCTGAAGTCGGAGTTGTCGCCTACCAACACGTTTACCAGTACGTACGGGTTCGAGGTTGGGAGCGCCGGGCTGTATGCGCTTACCCGCTCCGAGTATAATACGTGGGGGGAAGAGGGCGCGTTTATGCACGGCAATGCGTGTCCTTACGAGGCTTTGCAAGCCGGAACCGACATCGTGGACGTAATCAACAGCGACGCTTCGCTCACGGCTTTCGCCAACCTTACCATGACTGCGCAGGAGAAGTTCGTGGGTTCGTATTGGAACTGGGCGTACAGCCTGATTTCTTCGGCCAACGAGATATTGGTGTTTTCCGAGCAGAACACCAACTGGGATCAACCGGAGGATAAGACGCGCTTCCAGGCCGAAGCCCGCTTTTTCCGGGCGTATGCCTACCGTACGCTGGTGTATCTGTACGGCGACGTGCCGTATGTGGAAACGATTTTGTATGATTTCCAGCTCGATTTCACCCGTACGCCGAAAGACGAGGTGGTGAAGCACATCGTCGACGACTTGAAGTTCGCTTCGGAGTATCTGCCCGAAAATCCCGATAAGGAAGGGTTCAAAGAGGGGAAACTTACGAAATGGGCGGCCTATCATTTGCTCAGCGAGATGTACCTGTTGCAGGGCGAATACGCTTTGGCGCAGGAAGCGGCGCTGGCCGTGATTAACAGCGGGTACTACGAGTTGATGAAAACCCGGTACGGCGTTAGCAAGGATAAGCCGGGCGACGTATTCAGCGACTTGTTTACCGAGAATAACCAGAACCGGAAAAGCGGAAATAAAGAGAGTATCTGGGTATTGCAATTCGAGTATAACGCCATCGGAGGCGGGGTTAATTCCGACGATTGGACGCGCCGGGCCTGGAATCCCCAGTATTTCAGCATAGCCGGTTTCGTGCTGGCCGATACGTTAGGCGGCCGGGGGCTGGCGCAAATCGTTCCGATGAAATGGTGGGTCGGAACGGCCGGTACCAATGCTTCCGGGGATGTGCCGGGTATTTTCGATGCGAAGGATATCCGGAATTCGAACTACAACATCAAGCGCGACTGGTATTACAATAACTCCGCGGAGGCGGCGTTGTACGGTAAGAAGTGCAATATTACCGAGCAAACCTGGTTTTCTACCAAAACGTTGTTTCCGGCGCTTACCAAGTTTTTCTACGGGCGTGCGGAGAATCTGAGTCTCACCGGCAGTTACAAAGACCGGATGAAGTTCCGCCTGGCCGAAACCTACCTGTTGCTGGCTGAAGCGTACCTGGGGCAAGGAAATGCTTCCCTGGCGGCCGATGCGGTAAACGTGGTTCGCAAGCGGGCCGGAGCAACGCCTGTGCAGGCCGGTGAAATGACGCTCGATTTCCTGCTCGACGAGCGCATCCGGGAATTGGTGGGCGAAGAAAGCCGGCGTTTTACGTTGGTGCGTACCGGTAAACTGATCGACCGGGTAAAAATGCACAACGAGGCGATCAAAGACAAAATTAAACCGCATCATGCGCTGTGGCCGGTTCCGCAGTCGATTATCGATTCGAACCGCGACATCGAATTTCCCCAGAATCCGGGATACAATTAACAAACGCCTGTGTGTTCCGGAAGAAGGTGCAAAACTTATTCCGGAAGCCGGGCGCAGTGAAAACGAGATGATAGATTTTCTACGATAAAGAACTATATATATG
>DBGBSM010000566.1:0-1835 GCA_048468815.1 Parabacteroides sp. | reverse complement strand
GATTGCCGGCGTCCGTTCGATTCGCTTACAGAAGAATATTCCGAATAAAGAGCCGCTGGGGTTGCAAGTGATTGGCGATTACCAGCCGGCGTTCGATGCGGTAATCGAAAAATTGTGTAACCTCTCTTCAATCGAAAAGGTGGAAGAGAAAGCACCCGGCGCCGTTTCGTTCCTCGTGCGTACCACCGAGTATGCGGTTCCGCTGGGCAATATGATGAATGTGGAAGAAGAACTGGCCAAGCTGGAAGAAGAACTGAAATACCAGCGAGGCTTTCTGCAATCGGTGCTGAAAAAGCTGAGTAACGAAAACTTCGTTTCCAAAGCGCCGGCCAAGATAATCGAAACGGAGCGGAAGAAACAGGCGGATGCGGAAACGAAAATCAAGTCGTTGGAAGAAAGCATCGCTTCGCTGAAGAAAGCATAATCTATACCATGAAAACACGCTCATAACCGTACGGTGCCCTTTTCGGGGGGCGCCGTACCTTTTGTTTTTAAGCGTAATAAAATGAGAAGAGGCATGAAGAAAAAAACAACCGCGTTACTGGTCGGAATAGCGAGCGTCTGTATGGCGTCGTGCAGTTCTACCCGTACGGTTTCTATCGAAACGTACAGTCCGGCCGAAGTAACTTTTCCTGCTTCGGTAGGAACTATCGTGGTGGTGAACAACTCGGCTACCCAGCCGGCCGTTTCCGGACATCTGTATAAGGAGTTCGGTACGGTAAAGCCGGATACTGTTCCGGCGGATAGTGCTGCGTGGGATGCCTGCACGGCGTTGGGAGTAGCCCTTCATGAACCCGAATATTTCAACGAAGTGCTGCTGTTCCACGATACGATTCGCCGGGACGGGATGTATAACCGGACGGCGAAACTTACGCCGCGCCAGGTGGAAGATATTTGTAACCTGTCGGGAGCACAGGCGGTTATCTCGCTGGACGGCCTGTCGTTTAACTTACGCCGGGAAACCCGGAACATGCCGGGTGGATATGTAACCGGCGAAATCGATGTGAAAGTGGAAGGAACCGTACGGGCTTACTTGCCGGGCCGGGCCAATCCGTTGGCTACGGTTTATTTGAACGACAGTGTTTATTGGGGGCAGGAAGCCGACAATTTGGTCATGCTCGCGATGTTTCTCCCTACTCCGGAGCAAGCGTTGCGCGAGGCCGGCAAGTATGTGATAGCTGGCGCCTATACCAACTTCGTGCCGCATTGGAACGGAGCGAACCGTTGGTTTTATACCGGAAGCGGTTCGCGCTGGAAAGAAGCTACGGCTTTCGCCGTCCGCGAAAAGTGGAAGGAAGCCGCCGAGCATTGGAACCGTTTCTTCGAGCAGGAACGAACGGCCGGACGACGGGCGAAGGCTGCGATGAACATGGCCTTATACTATGAGTTGAAAGGCAATTTGCCGGAAGCGCTGGCATGGGGAGAGAAAGGGCTGGCGCTTTTCAACGAAGAAGGAGCCGGAAAAAACAAAAAAGACAGGGCGCTTGCCCGGCTATATGTGGATACCTTGATGGAACGCATCCGGGAAGAAAAGAAATTAAATATTCAATTCGGAAATGAATAGGAATTAATTATTAACTTTGACGGGATTAATCCACACGAAGAATAATACACAGTCTATGAGTACAAATAATACAAAGGTGCAGTCGGTAATCGAGTCGTCGTTTGCCAATGCGGTCAGTAAGTTAGCGGCCGACGAATCCGGAAATTTAATCAGTGATTTATATATCCAGGTAGATCAGGAATCCGGCGAGCTCGGGCTTTTCGACGACGAAGAGCATCAGATCGAGAAAATCGTGATTTTCGACTGGGTGAATAATGCGGAGGAGGAAGCC
>DBGBSM010000565.1:0-2320 GCA_048468815.1 Parabacteroides sp. | reverse complement strand
GATTAGGGATCGGAGGAGTGTTGCTTCCCCTGCCGTCCCTTTCGCAACAAAAAAACAAGGAAGCGCGGCCTATGCCGAATGTCATTCTGATATATGCAGACGATTTGGGTTACGGCGACCTGGCATGCTACGGGGGAACGGGCGCTTCCACCCCGAACGTCGACCGCTTGGCGCAAAACGGAGTTCGCTTTACCCATGCCCATGCTACGGCTGCTACCAGTACGCCTTCCCGGTATTCCATGCTTACCGGGGAGTATGCGTGGAGGAAAGAAGGAACGGATATCGCCGCCGGAAATGCCGGTATGATTATCCGGCCCGAGCAATACACGATGGCCGACATGTTTAAGCATGCGGGCTATGCGACCGCTGCGGTCGGGAAGTGGCATCTCGGCTTGGGCGACAAAAGCGGCGAGCAGGATTGGAATGCTCCGTTGCCTACGGCTTTGGGTGATCTCGGATTCGATTATTCCTATATTATGGCTGCTACCGCCGACCGGGTACCTTGCGTGTTTATCGAAAACGGGAAAGTGGCCGATTATGATCCTTCGGCTCCTATCGAGGTAAGCTATCGGAAGCCGTTCGAAGGGGAGCCGCTCGGCAAAGACCATCCGGAGTTGCTGTATAACCTGAAGCACAGTAACGGACACGATATGGCTATCGTGAACGGCATCGGGCGTATCGGCTATATGAAAGGCGGGGGAAAAGCGCTTTGGAAAGATGAAAACATCGCCGATTCGATTACGACCCATGCACTCGACTTTATCCGGGAAAACAAAAACAACCCGTTCTTTCTCTATTTCGCCACGAACGATGTACACGTACCCCGTTTCCCGCACGAACGGTTCCGGGGTAAAAATCCGATGGGCTTGCGAGGGGATGCCATTGTGCAGTTCGACTGGAGTGTCGGGCAGTTATTAAACGAGTTGGACAAATTAGGGTTGACGGAAAATACGTTGATCGTTCTTTCCAGCGACAACGGTCCTGTACTGGATGACGGGTATGCCGACCGGGCAGAAGAATTAGCGGGCGATCATAAACCCGCCGGCCCGCTGCGCGGAGGGAAATACAGCGCTTTCGAAGGCGGAACGCGTATTCCTGCCATCGTAAGCTGGCCGTCGGTTATAGAAAAAGGAAAAGTTTCGGATGTGCTGGCTTCGCAAATCGATTGGTTCGCCTCGTTTGCAACCCTTTTGAATGCCGTATTGCCCGCAGGCTCGGCGCCGGATAGTTTCGACAGGTTGAACAGTTGGTTGGGGAAAGATGAAACCGACCGTCCGTGGGTAATCGAACAAGCTGCCGACCATACGCTTTCCATCCGCACCAAAGACTGGAAATATATTGAAACCAGTTTCAATCCCGTTCGAGTGGCCCGCGTCACTCATATAGAAACCGGCTATTCGGCCGAGCCACAGCTATACGATATGAGAGAACAAACGGAACAAGCCAACCGAGCGTCCCTGCATCCTGAAATAGTTTTCGAGTTACAACAAACGCTGAAAAAAGTACGGATAAAAGGGTCGCGTTAAAATGAACCCTGGCCGGCAGGAGCAACAGAGCCTTTTCATCTGTTGCTCCTGCTTTTTTTTGCTTGAAATCGCTTTTTTCGGAAAAAAGTTATTTTCCGGCTGTGTGTGTCCGCATCCTTATGTCTCTTATATACGACAAACGCCCGATAAGCATATAAGCATATGTCGAAAACATATAAAATAGTACGTAACCTGGTTTCCCATACTTTTGATGCGGAACTCCGGGAAAGGGTATGGCAATGGCTGGTCGATCCGGACGGCCGGAAAGAAAAAGACGATGCCCTGCTTTCCCTGTGGAACCGCTATCCTACGGGGGCGGACGCAGCTACTTACCGTTCGTTGAAAGCTACCCGGAAAAAAATCGATGGCATCCGGCCGGTGCGGCAACAGCACAGCCGTTCGTATACGTTGTCCCGGATAGCGGCGATGATTCTTATTCCCTTGTTATCGGCGGCCGGCGCTTATGTGTATATCGAGCGCAATACCTATAATCCGGAACTGATACAATGTTTCGTGCCGGCGGGTGAGAAGCGGGAACTCACCTTGCCCGACGGATCAACGGTAAACATCAACTCCGGAAGCACGCTGATTTATCCGAAAGAATTCAAGGGCGGGGCGCGTACGCTTTATCTTACGGGAGAAGCGAATTTTTCGGTCAGGAAAGATAAGAAGCATCCTTTTATCGTGAGTACGAGTTACCTCCGGGTACAGGCTCTCGGTACGAAGTTCAATGTGCAGGCTTATCCGGAAAGCGATAAAATAACCACCACTCTCGAAAACGGGGCTGTCCGGGT
>DBGBSM010000564.1:0-1544 GCA_048468815.1 Parabacteroides sp. | reverse complement strand
GAGACACAGAGAACTTAAGAAAAAAGAGCATGCGCCTTCTGTCGGATTCGAGTAACTGTATCTTGCCGAACCCTGAAAGCACCGGTCTTTTCGTATGGCCTCCCGGGGCCTCAGTGAGAGAGCGTGAAGAAAATGGTACGGAGCGAACGCCCGGAAGGCCACGCTGTTTGAGCTCCTGTAAGGAGCGAGTTCGGGGCCTTCAGTGAGTGGAGGGCCATTTTTAGCGAGCGAGCGTTAGCCCCTGGCCTTTTTTGCATACTTTTTTCTGTCAAGAGAAAAAAGTATGACCGCCGGTAGGCGCCGTCGGCAGACGCCTCGCGGCGAGCGAAAAAGACATTTTTGTCCTATACTCTAAAAAGAACACGAAAGTAACAAGCTATAACGCATGAACAGCTATTTATTCAAGATTAAACGAATCGTTTTACCCGGGCTGGCCGTGCTGCCGGCTACTGCGGCAGGATACGGCTTGTTGGTATGGGTGCTTGTGTTCGGGTTTCCGGCACTACCCGTTAAAAAGGAAGTGTTGCAGGCATACCTGCCCCTGCTGCTCGGCAGCCTGGTTTTTCTGTTTGCCATGAGCACACGTTTCCGCATTATCTACGAGAATCCCACTGTGCAAATGGGTTGGCGCGGCTGGCTCCGGATGCTTACCTGGTTTGCCGTGCTGGCCGTGATGATACTCTCGTACCACTATGTGCATAAGCGTTTCTCCGTGCTTGCCGACGTGGCGGATGTCAGCCAAATCGACAGCCGCTCCGCAACCGGGTATTACCGGATAGCCGATTTATCCGTACAGCCGGGCTGGATGGGAAACTACGTGGAAAACCGGACGCTTCCGAAGCGGTCGGGCTCCGACGTGCGATTTTCCGCCTACGTGGTTTTCCCTTTTGCAGAAAGCGGGAACGTATGGTATGCGGTGAATTACAGCAAAACGGTAGACCGGGGTAACGACGAGCGCTTGCAGCACGACTATACCGCCTTTCTCGAAGAGTGCGACCGGCAAATCGCCCGCCACGATTTCGCCCGGTACCACGTCTTTGAAAAAGTTCCTCCCTCCGACGATCGCGACGGTTTCGTGCGGGCTATCGAACGGGCTACCGGGAGCGTTCCGGCCAGTGCTCGCGATATGGTTATTCTTCGTCCGCTTGCCGAAAGCGATCTGGCCCGAAGCGGAGCGCATCCCGGGTGGATATTTTTTACCATAGGGATATGGCTCGCCGTGATGCTTCCCTTATTGTACTTCGCCCCGCTGAACGACCGCCTGGTAAACGCCGACCTTACACTCCGAAAAACGGCGGAAAGCACCGGCGACGATTTCCTCGGACCGGTACGTGCGGTGTTGATACCCGGCAAACGGAACTGGCCGGTCGCGTTGCTTGTCGATGCGATACTGCTTTACTTCGTCGTGATGTTTATCGGCGGCGTAAACCCCGTTTCGTCTTCTTCGCAGGAGCTTTTCGAATGGGGTGCGCTGCGTAGCGTATCGTTGCGCAACGGCGAGTGGTGGCGGGTGGTTACGTCGATGTTCATGCACGCCAATATAC
>DBGBSM010000563.1:0-7112 GCA_048468815.1 Parabacteroides sp. | reverse complement strand
TTCCAGTTACCTGCTACGATATTCTTTCTCATACTTCAATAATTAAATATATAAAACAATCGATTACTTGCTTTTTGCCTCCGGCTCCTTTTTCCGGCGCCGCCGGTTAACGAAATAGTCGTATACGAAAACGAGCAACAAAGGTAGGGTAAAACCCGATAGGATGGCTACGGCGTGCCGTCCTTCTTTCACGGTTACCGCCGTTTCGTCCAGGTAACCGGCTATTACCGGCTTCAATCGTTCCGCTTCCGGCAACCGCGAGTACGACCACTTGGCCAGGATGGTTCCGTTTTTCAGCAACATCAGGCCGGGATTGCTCCGGATCATCGTCTTCAATACCGTTTCGTCGGCCATGCAGAAAGGATACTCGGCGCCCGTGTTTTCCACCCACCTGCCGATGGCGCCGGGCGTGGAAGCGGTAAGGCAATAAAAGGCGTATCCGTTTTCGTGGGCGTAATCGTACAAATCGTTGATTTCTTCGAGCCGGGAGTCGTTCGCTTCGTCGAGGTCGGGCGAAATAAGCAAGAACACGCCCCGGTCGTCGTTCAGTATCAAGTCCGTTATATCGGTATCGCCGGAGTCGTATACGATAAAGTCTTTTACCGGAGGCTCGTAACCCGGCCGGATCAGTTCGCTTTTCTGGTCGACGAAAGTCCACGTCGAGTCGCCGGCCGGATAATTATCCAGGGTAAACTCTTTCCGCACCCCGTCTTTCTCGTAAATAAACGAGTACCGGTATTCGGCCTGCGGCGCCCCTTCCGGTATTTCCATCAACCGGTTGATATTCGCCCCTACTTTGTACGGACGGAAATCCACGATCGGCAGGTTCCGGTAGTTGGCATAGGCGAACCCGAAGCAAAAAATATACGCATACAGGGCAACGAACCAGTATACTTTAAACGTATATACCTGGAAAAGCCGCTGGTTCCATACAAAAACCACGATGGCCGCCGCCAGCAGCACGATGTTTTTATAAAACGTTTCCCAATTGGTAATTACCAGGGCGTCGCCGAAACAGCCGCAATCCGAAACCGGGTTGGCTACCGCCAGGTAAAGGGTGAGGGGAGTCATCAGGCACATAAAAAGCAGTACCAGCAGCGATACGTAGCGCCGGTATACGCCTAACAGCATGCAAACGCCCAGCGCGAACTCGAACGAAGCCAGGCAAAACGAGAGCACCAGGGCGAAAGGCGTGAGGGCCTCCAGCCCGAATGCGCTGAAATAATCCTCCAGCTTGATGGCGCCGCCTACCGGGTCGATGGCTTTCACCGCCCCCGAAAAGATAAATACCACGCCGATTAATACCCGGCAACACTCGGCAATTACTTTCTTCATCCCCGATACCTTATTCTCCGTAATGCAGTTTAATTAGCCCGAACAGGGCATAGTTGATCATATCCATGTAATTGGCGTCGACTCCTTCCGATACGAGCGTCTGTCCGTTATGGCTTTCGATTTGCTTGGTGCGGTACAGCTTCATCAAAATCAAATCCGTGTACGAGCTGATGCGCATGCTGCGCCACGCTTCGTCGTAATCGTGGTTCTTGGCGTACATCAACTCTTTGGCGGCGGTGATGTAGCGGTCGTAAAGCGCCAGCGCCTCTTCGTTGCCGATGTCGGTGGTATCCGAGAAGCCTTTGCTTAATTGAATCAGCCCGATTACTCCGTAATTTACGATGGCGATAAACTCGGGCTCGATGCCTTCGTCGATCATGCCGGTGCCTTTTATTTCCAGGCTCCGGATGCGGTTCGCTTTGATAAACAACTGGTCGGTTACCGATTGGGGGCGCATGATGCGCCACGACGGGCCGTAATCTTTCAGCTTCTTGCTGAAAAGCTCCCGGCATATCCCGATTACTTCGTCGAATTGCTGTTTCGTATCTGCCATACTTTCTCCAATATGCCGCAAATTTACAAAAAAGAATCGAACACCCTATACAAAACGGAAAAGAGGGAAGCGGCGGAAGCGATAAAAAGGGAAGCGGTTGGATATTTCGAATGCCGGCCGGGGTGTCCGGTGCGTTTTTATGAGGCTTATCCGGATGCCGGGTAACCGGAAAAAAGAGAGCGGATGGGTATGGAAAGAAAGTGCGGTATGGGTAATGTTTTCTTACCGGGTAGAGAAAGATGGATACGGGAGATTTTCTTCGGCGAATGCCGGCGTTAAACGAACGCCATTCGCCGAAGAAACGGAACTACAGGCTCGGGTTATGCACATAAACCCGTAGTTCCGTGTGTTCCTGTCCGGATAGGTTTTCCAGGCAAATTGGTCAATACCCCGGATTTTGTTTGAGTTGCGGATTTTTATCGATGCTGCTTTGCGGTATGGGCAGGTAACGATTGTGCGGCAGGAATTGGCGCGTTTCGATTTTCCGGCTTTGCTCGTCGGCCTGCAAATCCACTATCGCCCGCTTAAACGGGTCGGGTTCCGCATAATCCACGGTACCCACGATGCGTTGCAACTCGCCGTTCATGACTGTTTCGGCCAGCATTTTTCCGGCACTGTCTTTCCAACGTACGATGTCGGCCCGGCGCAACCCTTCGCCGGCCAGTTCCACGCAGCGCTCCCTGCGAATCAGTTCCCGCAACGAGTCTTTCGTGTCGTATTTGGCGCGGTTTACCGGCGGCATGCCTGCCCGGTTGCGTATTTTGTCGAGGTAATCGTAAATTTCGTCCGAAGGGCCGTCGAGTTCGTTGGCCGCCTCGGCGTAGCTCAGCAATACTTCGGCGTACCGGAATACGATGGGGCATGCGCCGGTATCCCATATATTGCCGTACTGGTCTATCGGGTCGAGGTATTTCGCCCAGGTCAGCGCCGTTTTGGAAGCATTGTCGGTGTATGAAGGATAATTCAGGTTGTCGGCGTTACCGATGGTTTTGTCCAGCGTATTCAATATTTCGCCTCTCCATTCACGTCCCGGATACAGGATGGTCATGGCCATGCGCGGGTCGCGGTTGGCGAACGGGCGTGTTGCGTCGTAAACCGGCGA
This sequence comes from Parabacteroides sp., assembly GCA_048468815.1. GTDB lineage: Bacteria > Bacteroidota > Bacteroidia > Bacteroidales > Tannerellaceae > Parabacteroides_B. The sequence continues at coordinate 4,122 of DBGBSM010000563.1, read as the reverse complement.
TTCTTCTTTCGTGAGCCCGTCGCTCATTTCATACATATCCACCAGGTTTTGCGTAGGTACGATAGACGACCACCCGTTATCCGCATTGTTGTACATCTGGCCGACGGTACCCAAGCCGAACAGGGTTTCGATGTGTTGGTCGGCCAGGATAATTTCCGGCGAGCCGGTTCCCGCCAGCCTGAACAGATTCGCGTAGTCGGGGTCGAGGCTGTATTGCTTCAGGTCGATAATAGCCTGCGCCGCCTCTTTGGCCCGTTGCCAGTCGGCGTAATACAAGGCTTCGCGCATCTTGATGGCCAGTGCGGCTCCTTTGGCTATACGTCCGCGCGCAGCCGGCGTTGCGTTCAGGTCGGGAATCGCTTCGTCGAGGTCAGCGGCTATTTGTTTCCGTACTTCTTCTTCCGTTTTCCGGGGCACTTGCGCTTCTTCGGCCGTGGTGTAGGCTTCGATAACCGGCACCCCGCCGTACCACCAGTTCATCACGAAGTACCGGTAAGCCCGGATGGCTTTGGCTTGTGCCGCCAGGTCTTTTTTCTTGCTTTCGCTGGCGAACGTAATTTTGTCGATATTTTCCAGTACGGTATTGCAACGCCGGATAATCGAAAAACTGTAAAACGTCGCTCCCGGCGACGAGCTCGAAAGCGAGCCGTCGCCCCACGGGCGCCAGCCTTCCCAGGGGAAATTGTTATACCCGATATCCGAGCCGCAATCCAGGTATAAAAGGGAGCCGCCGTCTAATAAGCCGTTGTAGCAGCCGGTTACGAAGTTTTCGGCGTCGGTTTCTGTTTTCCAGGTAGTAGCCGGCGACAGAGCGTCGTTCGGCACCGTGTCCAGGAAGTCGGAGCAGGAAGCCAGGAAGGCGGTTCCTGCCAGTAAGTATAGAGAAAATCGTTTCATATGGATAGCTATTTGTTTTTTTAGTATTGAAGTGATATAAAACTCTTCGCCCGTAAGGCGTTCCGGTCGGGTCAGAACGTAACGTTCAGTCCGAACGAGTGGGTGGTAATCAACGGATAGCTCGACAACCGCTCGCTTACGGTTTCCGGGTCTACGTTCAGCGGCATCGAGTCGAACGTGAGCAGGTTTTCGGCCGAGTAATATACCCGTACGTTCTTCAGTCCCAGGAACGCGAGCGCGCTTTTGGGCAACGTATAGCCGAATTGCAACGTTTTCAGGCGCAGGTAATCGGTGTTGATAATCCAGAAATCCGACATCACGGTGGAGGCTTCGCTGGGCGACGTCCGGGCTTCTGCGATACGTGGCATGGTTGCTCCGGGGTTCTGGGGCGTCCAGGCATCGAGCCAGGCCGTGGAAGGATGCCCTGCCGAGCCGGCAAACTCGCCGAACGCTTCTTTGGTAAACGGCAACGCTACGTCGGCGGCGCCGGTCAGGTTGAGCGACAGGTCGAAATTCCGGTAGGCGGCATTGACGGTGGCGCCGAAGGTGATTTTCGGGTCTTTGGTTTTGTATATCTCCCGGTCTTCGGCTGTAATCTTACCGTCGTTGTTCGTATCCGCGTACCGTAAATCGCCGCCCTTGAATTGTAAGCCGAAGGGGTAGCCGTCTTGTCCGGCGTACCGGTCCATCCAGGCTTGCGCTTCCTGGTCGGAACCGAAAAAGCCGTCGGTACGGTATACGTAATACGAGTTGATGGGGTTTCCGGTTTGTTTGATGGTACTGCCGTCGATCATGCGGCTTACCCCGCCCAGGTTTTCGATTTTGTTTTTATTGTAGGCCAGGTTACCCGTTACCTGTAGCCGCCAGTCGTTCCATTGGCCGGTATATCCCAACTGCACTTCGATACCCCGGTTGCGCATCGCGCCTACGTTGTCTTTGTATGCGTTCAGCGCGAATTCGGTGGGCACGGGCACTTCCATAATGATGTCGGTCGTTTTGCGGTCGTAGTAATCCAGCGTAACGGATACGTGGTTGCCCAGTAGGGCATCGATGCCTATTCCCCAGGTAGTCGCTTTCTCCCACGACAAGTCTTCTATCTTATAATTGGCCTGGTAATAGCCTGTGGTGAGATTCCCGTCGAAGGGATAGTTGGCGCCTAACGAGTAGGTATTGAGCCAAGGATAAAAATCACCGCCGGTGGGAGTGCCGTCGCTCAGGGCGTCCTGGTTGCCCAGCATGCCCCACGAACCCCGTATCTTCAAACTATTCAGCCAACCGTGCGTGCTTTCCATAAACGCTTCCTCGCTGATGCGCCAGGCGGCGGAGAAAGAAGGAAAGTAGCCCCACCGGTGGCCGGGTGCGAAGCGGGAAGAGGCATCGGCCCGGAAGTTGGCCTCCACTAAGTATTTGCCTGCATAATCGTAGTTGATGCGGCCGAAATACGACAGCATGGCCAGCTCACGGGTAAAGCCGCTGGTTTGCTGGGTGGCGGCGGCGCCGGCGTTCATATCGGTCAGTTCGTTATTCGGGAAATTCTGGCGGTATGCATAGTTATAGCGTACGTCGTATTTTTCGGTATGCCATCCCAGCATGGCCTTGAGTCCGTGCAGTCCGAATGTCTTGTCGTAATTCAGCAGCAAATCGAAATTCGCCCGGTGCCAGTTCGTGAAGCTCTCCGACAGTTCGTTGGGGCGTGCCGCCTGCGCCTTGTCTTCGGGTATTTTTTTTACGAAAGCCTTGTAATGCTGGTCGTTGTTTACATACGCTCCGCTTACGGTAGCTTTCAAACCGTCGAAAAATTCGTAGTCGGCCGCCAGCGAGCCGGTAAAGTTCTGATTGTATTTGTTTACCGTTTGGGCTGCATCCAACCAGGCTATGGGGTTTCCGTCGTTCGTTTTCCCGTACGTGCCGTCTTCGTTGTACACCGGAATCCACGGGCTTACGATGTTCAACTGCCGGATAATCTGGTCCGACCATCCCCCGCCGTAATTCGAGTTCGGGTCTTTGTAATCGTTTTTAATGTACGAGAGGTTCATCCGCACCGTCAGTTTTTCCGACAGTCGTACGTCGAGGTTCGTACGCCCGTTGAACTGGCGCCGTTCGGAGTGGGGTAGGATGCCGTTTTGTCCGAGGTATCCGGCCGAAGCCATGTACTTTACTTTTTCCGTGCCGCCGCTAATGTTGACGTTGTGTTTATGTAAAATCCCGGTTTTGTAGGCTGCTTTTTCCCAGTCGGTATCCGGATGACCGTACGGGTCGGTGCCGTCGCGGAATTGCCGGATGTCGTCGTCTGTAAACTGGGGCGCTTTGCCGTTGGCCGTTAACGCCTGGTTATACAAGGTTGCGTAGTCGGCCGAACTCAGACGGTCGATGGTTGTGGTGGGGTTCGATACGCCCACATACCCGTTGTAGCTGATGCGCGGCTCGCCTGTTTTCCCCCGTTTCGTGGTAATCAGGATAACGCCGTTCGATGCTTTGGAACCGTAGATGGCTGCCGATGAAGCGTCTTTCAGTACCGAGATGCTTTCGATGTCGTTCGGGTCGATGTCGTTCATCGAGCCGCTTTCGATACCGTCGATGAGGATATACGGGTCGGCCGAATTCAACGTGCCTACGCCCCGTATCCGGATGTTGCTTCCGTCTTCTCCCGGACGTCCCTGTCCGGCCGTTACGGTTACGCCCGGCATGAGTCCCTGCAATCCCGACGATACGTTCGAGATGGGGCGGTTGGTCAGTTCTTTGCTGCTTACCGAGGCTACGGCTCCCGATAAATTCGCCTTTTGTTGCGTGCCGTATCCTACTACCACCACTTCTTCCAGTTTCTGGGTGTCTTCCGCCAGCTTCACCAGGACAGAGGGTTGCCCGGAATACCGGATTTCCTGGCTGAGATACCCGATAAAGGAGATTTGCACGATATCTCCTTTTTTTACTTCCAGACTGAAATTTCCCGAAACGTCGGTAATCGTTCCGTTCGTGGTTCCTTTTACAACGACAGAAGCGCCGGCCACCGGGCCGAGGTCGTCTGTTACGGTCCCTTTCAAATACCCTTGTTGTTGGGATACTGTGGTGCGGGAGACTGTTGTGTTTGCCGAGGCGAATGCTGCTTGTGCCGAGCATAGCGCTACGGAAAACACCAGAAGGCTAACTGATTTTACAATCTTCGACATACTTAATGTTTTTGTTTAAATAATAGTTATACATTATTAATTATTAAAGAGATAGTGC
>DBGBSM010000562.1:0-7607 GCA_048468815.1 Parabacteroides sp. | reverse complement strand
CGTTACCAACCTGTCGCTCTGCGATTATTTCGATTCGGAAAAAGTAAGGCGAGCGCGCGAAGCGATAGCGTCCGCTACCGGGAAAGTGGTGGTTGCCGGAACCGGGGCGGCGTGGGTAGCGCCGGATTCGGCCGTCTTAGTATATGCCGACATGGCGCGCTGGGAAATACAGCAACGTTTCCGCCGCCACGAAGTAAAGGCGCTGGGCATCGATAACCGGGCCGACCCCGTATCTATACAATATAAAAGAGGGTATTTCAACGATTGGAGGATTTGCGACCGGTACAAGGAAAGCCTTTTCGAAAAAGTAGACTTCTGGCTCGACACGCACATAGCCGGCCGGCCGAAGATGATAGACCAGGCTACCTTTTTCAACGGAATGGAGGAAACGGTGAAACGGCCTTTCCGGGTGGTTCCTTTCTTCGACCCGGCTCCCTGGGGCGGCCAGTGGATGAAGGAGGTGTGCGGCCTCGATGCCGGAAAGGAAAACTACGGGTGGTGTTTCGATTGCGTGCCGGAAGAGAACAGCTTGTACCTGGAGGTAAACGGCGTACGGTTCGAGTTGCCCTCGGTCGATTTGGTACTGCTCAAGTCGCGCGAACTGCTCGGCGAGCCGGTGGAAGCCCGTTTCGGCAAAGACTTTCCCATCCGTTTCGATTTCCTCGACACGGTAGGCGGGGGCAACCTGAGCTTGCAGGTTCATCCTACCACGCAATTTATCCGCGAACGCTTCGGCATGTATTACACGCAAGACGAAAGTTATTATCTGTTGGATGCCCAAGAAGACGCTTCGGTTTACCTCGGCTTGAAAACCGGCCTCGACAAGCAGGCCATGATTAACGACTTGCGCCGGGCCCAACGGGGGGAAATCGTGTTCGATACGGAGAAGTATGTAAACAAATGGCCGGCACGCAAACACGACCATTACCTTATTCCGGGCGGAACGGTGCATTGTTCGGGGGCCAACGCGCTGGTGCTCGAAATCAGTTCCACGCCGAACCTGTTTACCTTCAAGTTGTGGGACTGGCAACGCCTCGGGCTCGACGGCAAGCCGCGGCCCATCAATGTGGAAAGAGGAAAGGAGGTAATCGACTGGGAGCGCGATACCGGATACGTCCGCCAACAGCTGGCGAATCGCTTCACGCACGTGGCCTCGGGAAACGGGTGGCGCGAAGAAAGAACCGGCCTGCACCCGAACGAGTTTATCGAAACGCGCCGCCACTGGTTTACCTGCCCTGTAATGCATAATACGAACGGCAGTGTGAATGTGCTGAATCTCATCGAGGGGGATGAGGCGGTAGTCCGGAGTCCGCGGGAAGCGTTCGAGCCGTTTACGGTGCATTACGCCGAAACGTTTATCGTTCCGGCCGGCGTAGGCGAGTATACGGTTGCGCCGGCCGGTAAGTCGGCCGGGCGCGAGTGCGCTACCATCAAAGCGTATGTGCGGTTTTAATGCCGGAAAAGCAACCCGGAACAGGCCGGTAAAACCGGCGGAAAAACGGAGACAAGAAAAATTCGAACACACTCTTACTATATAGGATACTATGTATAAACAAGATAAACGCATTGTACTAACGCTGGATGCCGGAGGAACGAACTTCGTTTTCTCCGCCATCCGGGGGTGCCGGGAAGTGGTAACCCCGGTTTGTCTGCCTGCCGTTTCCGATAACCTCGGCGAATGCCTGGCCGTATTGGTGAAGGGGTTCGGCTTGGTAAAAGAGCAGGTGGAAGGCGAGCCGGCCGCCATCAGTTTCGCTTTTCCCGGGCCGGCCGATTATGAAAACGGAGTAATCGGCGATTTGCCCAATTTCCCCGCCTTCCGGGGCGGCGTGGCGCTGGGCCCTTTCCTCGAAGAAAAGTTCGGCATACCCGTATTTATCAATAACGACGGCAACTTGTTTGCGTACGGCGAAGCATGGGCCGGTGCGCTGCCTGCCGTAAACGAACAGCTTGCGGCGGCGGGTAACCCCAAGCGGTATGAAAACCTGCTGGGCATTACGCTCGGAACGGGGTTCGGCGCCGGCGTGGTAATCGGTAACCGGTTGCTCGCGGGCGATAACGGATGCGGGGGCGACGTATGGATTATGCGCAACAAGAAGTATCCCGGCCTGATTGCGGAAGAAAGTGTCAGCATCCGGGCGGTGCGGCGCGTATACGCGGAACTGAGCGGCGCCGACGCTTCTTCGCTTACGCCGAAAGATATTTACGAGATAGCCGAAGGCGTTCGTCCCGGTAACCGCGAAGCCGCGGCGAAGAGCTTCGGGGAATTGGGCGAGATGGCCGGCGCGGCCGTTACGCAAGCCCTGCACATCGTAGACGGGCTGGTAGTGCTCGGCGGAGGAATAGCCGGCGCGTCGAAATACATCGTGCCGGCGATGGTGAAGGAGATGCGGCGTACGGTTTCTACTTTTTCCGGCCTCTGTTTCCCTTCCCTCCAAATGGAGGTGTACGACCTTACCGACGAAGCCGGCCGGAAGAAATTCCTGGAAAACCCCGCCGGTTCGGTTCCGGTGCCCGGCTCCGGCCGGAGAGTTCCTTACATCCGCCACAAACGTACCGGCGTGGTCGTTTCTTCGCTGGGAACCGACCGGGCTATTGCGTTGGGGGCTTATGCGTTCGCTTTGGAACGGATGGGGCCGGATAAATAAAAATGAAACGAACACTTTAAGTATATACCTATGATGACGAATAAAAAACTAATCCCTTTCCTCGCGCTTCTCTGGTTTTCCACGTTTGCCGTTACGGCTAAAGAGCTATGGAGTATCGGGAAGGCCGACAATTCCGGCGCCGACCTGGCGTTGGGGCCTTCGGATTATAAAAACTTCCTGGCGAACGATTTCGGATACGAAGACCGCTTTTTCCTGATAGGTACATCGGCGGATAAAACGGACTTTCCGTATGTATTGCCCGGCCCCGACGATACCTGGGGCGGCACCTGGGGAACTTCGGGCTGGCGCACGCACGAGGTCAACATCCTGTTCAATATCGGTAAAAAGCCCCGTAACGCTACGTGCAAGCTGGTTATCGACCTGGTCGATTCGAGTCCTACGCGGTCGGTGGTGAAAGTCACCGTTAATTCCGTGGAAAAGAAATTCGAGATAAAAGGCCGTTCCGGGAAAGTGCTGGAAGGCGATACCCGCGAGGCGGAAGAACGGATACTCGAGTTTCCTTTTACCACCGCCGAGCTGAAAGAAGGTGGCAATGCGGTGACGATTTCCGTGCTCGAAGGAGGCTGGATCGTGTTCGACCGGATATGCATGGAAGGAGCCGGCAACCTTACCCTGGGCGAAAGCAATCCCTATGCTTTCGTGCGTAACGTTTCGCCCGCGGGATATGAAATAGAGAAGGATGGGGAAAGGGTGCAACCCCTGTTGGTAGATATGGAACATGTAACCGGGGCGCCGCAAGTAACCGTCAAGCTCGACGGCCGCGACATCTTTACGAGCCGGCTGGATACGGCGCGTTATGTGTTCGAAGCTCCGATGCCTGCGGTGAAAAAGAACCGGAAAAGCGCGTACGAAGTCTGGGTGAACGACCGGATGGTGGAGAAAGGAAATGTGCTGCGTTCGCCGCAAGCCTTGCAAACCTGGGCCGATTATGTCGATACGAAAATCGGTACGGCTCATTCGCGCTGGATGATTGCGCCGGGGCCGTGGATGCCTTTCAGCATGGTGAAGCTCAGCCCCGATAATCAGAACCGGGGTTGGCAGGCGGGTTATCAGCCTACGTTCGAAACGCTGGGTTGTTTCAGCCACATCCACGAATGGACGATGGGCGGGTTGGGCATGATGCCTACCAACGGAAAGCTTTTTACCCGTGTGGGCGACCAGTTCCGGCCCGACGAGGGCTATCGCTCGCGCATCGACAAACAAACGGAAAAGGCTCCGTTGGGGTATTACAACGTATTCCTTACCGATACGAAAATAAGAGCCGAAGTAACCGCTACCGAACGGGCGAGCTTCCAGCGGTATACGTTTCCGGACGATACAGACGGACGGGTGATGATCGACCTGCACGTCGAGGCGGAGTACGATTACAAGCTGCTCGACGTGGAAATCAAACAGGTAAGCGACCGCCGCATCGAAGGCTACAGCCATCAGCTTTCGCCCCGTCCGCATGTGTGGAGCGACGATGCCGACCAGGAATACGTGGTGAATTTCGTAATCGAGTTCGATGCACCTGTCAAAAACGTAGGGGGCTGGAAGAACGGCGAAGTGCTAAACGCCCGGGAAATAGCCGGGAAGAACCTGGAAGACGCCGGCTTGTTCGTTGAATTCGATACCCGCCGGAACCCGGTGGTTCAGGTACGCACGGGCATTTCGCTGGTGAGCGTGCGGAATGCTTCCGAAAACTTGCAGAAAGAGATTACCGACCGGTTCGGATGGAGCTTCGACGCCGTAGTGGAAAACCAGAAAAAGGTATGGAACGGCATCCTGGGCCGTGTGGCCATTACCACCGACGACCGCCTGGAGAAAGTGCGTTTCTATACCAATATGTACCGTGCCCTGTGCCGTAATGTGTGGAGCGATGTAAACGGCGAATGGATGTCGCCCGACGAAAAGGTGCGCCGGTTTACCCATCCGGACCACGTGGCGCTGGGGTGCGATGCCTTCTGGAATACGTTCTGGAACCTCAACCAGTTCTGGAACCTGGTAACGCCCGAGTGGAGTTCCCGGTGGGTAAACTCCCAACTGGCTATGTACGAATCGAACGGTTGGCTGGCGAAAGGTCCCGCCGGCATGGAATACATTCCGGTGATGGTGGCGGAACACGAAATCCCGTTGATGGTATCGGCTTACCAGATGGGAATCCGCGATTACGATGTGGAAAAAGCGTTCGAAGCCATGAAGAAGATGCAAACCACGCCCGCCGCTCCCGTTGCCGGCGGCTTTGCCGGCAACCGCGACCTGGTGCCTTACCTGGAGCATCGGTACGTACCTATAGAGAAAGGCCGTTTTTCCAATACCCTGGAGTATTCGTACGACGACTGGACGGTGGGGCAACTGGCTAAAGCGCTGGGTAAATACACCGATTACCAGGTGTTTAACGACCGGGGTTACTGGTGGACGAATGCCTTCAACCCGCAGAACGGCTATGCCCACCTGCGCGACTCGGCGGGTAATTTCGTTGCCGGCTTCGACCCGTTCCTGTCGGGGCGCAACCAGCATTACGTGGAAGGGAATGCCTGGCAGCTCAGCTTCTTCGTACCGCAGGACGTGCCGGCGCTCATAGCGCGAATCGGGGAGAAAGCCTTCGTGGAGCGCCTCGAATGGGGTTTCGAAGTAAGCGAGCCGTGGAGGTATAATGCGCCGAACGACCAGTACTGGGATTATCCGGTGGTGCAGGGCAACCAGCAGTCGATGCATTTCGCTTTCCTGTTCAACTGGGCGAAGAAGCCGTGGCTCACCCAAAAGTGGTCGCGCTCCGTTATCGACCACTATTACGGTACGGGCATCGCCAATGCCTACCTGGGCGACGAAGACCAGGGGCAGATGAGCGCCTGGTTCGTAATGGCCGCCTTGGGCTTGTTCCAAACGGACGGCGGTTGCCGGGTCGACCCGGTGTACGAAATAGCCAGCCCCCTGTTCGAGAAGGTGGTTATCGACCTGGGCGAACGGTATAACCGGGGTAAAACATTTACCATCGAGGCCCGGAACGCTTCGCGCAAAAATAAATATGTTCGGCGCGCCATGTTGAACGGCCGTGAACTGAACGAATTTTTCTTCCCCGCCTCGGAGTTGCTGAAGGGCGGCGAACTGATTCTCGAAATGGGCGACCGGCCCGATACTTCCTGGGGGATACCGGCCGGTCATAACTGAATGTAAAAACGAACGATTGCATGAAAAAACAACATTCCATACTCACGGCATCGCCTGTCCTGTTCGGTTTCTTCGTGATGGGCTTTTGCGACATCGTCGGCATTACGTCCGACTACGTGCAACGTACCTTCGGCTGGTCGCCTGCGATGACTGGCTTTGTTCCTTCCCTGGTTTTCATCTGGTTCCTGTTCCTGGGTATTCCGGTGGGGAACCGGATGAACCGGTGGGGGCGTAAGAATACGGTACTTATCGGCATGGGAGTTACCGTGGCGGGGATGCTGCTCCCCCTGTTGGCTTATAATAGCGCTACGTGCCTGATGGCGTATGCACTGCTGGGCATCGGTAACGCCATCCTTCAGGTTTCGCTCAATCCGTTGCTGAATAACGTGCTTACCGACAAGTCGTTGCTTACCAGTAGTCTTACGGCCGGGCAGCTGATAAAGGCCGTATCTTCGCTGGTAGGTCCCGAAATCGTGTTGCTGGCCGTAAGCCGTTTCGGCGACGACAAATGGTATTATTGTTTCCCCATCCTGGGAGCCGTTACCTTGCTGTCGGCCGTGTGGCTTGCGGCAACCCCGATACAGCGCGAGAAAACAGAGGCGCAGGCGGAATGTCTGTCCGTCGGCGATACCTTTGCCTTGCTGAAAGACCGCATCGTCTTGCTCCTGTTTCTCGGTATTTTTTTTATCGTGGGAGTCGACGTCGCCACTAACTATATCAGTTCCAAGCTGATGGCTGTCCGTTTCGGTTGGCCGGCCGGAGAAGCGAAGTTCGCCCCGCAGGTTTATTTCCTGAGTCGTACCGTCGGAGCTTTGCTGGGAGTCTTCCTGCTTACGCGCATCGCGGAGGTGAACTATTTCCGGGCGAATATCGTGGCCTGTATCGTTTCCTTGTCGGTACTGATGGTCGTTAAGGAGGCTACGGTCAATCTTATCTGCATCGGTGCGGTGGGTTTTTTCGCTTCCTCCGTGTTTTCGATTATTTATTCCATGGCCTTCCAGGCGCGTCCCGAGCGTGCGAACCAGCTGTCCGGCCTGATGATTACGGCGGTTGCCGGAGGCGGAATCGTCACTCCCGTTATCGGCTTCGCTATCGGAACGGTAGGCATAACGGGAGGTGTGGCGGTAACTTTACTCTGCGTATGCTACCTCGCTTACTGCGCTTTCGGAATTAAAGTAACGCGCAAGTGAATGAATAGCTTCTTTTCTACAACCGTTTCAAAGGGAGAGCCACCTGGGTTTTACTCTCCTTCCTTTTCTTTATACCTATTTCCTGATCAAACTGTAGGTTGTTTTTCTATTCTTGTGTAACCCGGCTCCCTGAAAGCCGGGTTATCCCGGCGAACGACCTTCCGTACTTTTCGGGAAGCGCTGTATAACCGGTACGAAGTGGCCCGTTGTAAAGAAGAAGCGGTTGTTATATTCGAACCGAAATTCCAGTGCCGGTATAAATTTACTCCGCGAGAAAGCCGCGGAAAGTATACGTTGTTTCTGCCTGCGGAATAAAAGAGCCGAGAACGACCACCGTCGCTTTTCGGTTACCGGCAACCGGAAGATAGTAAAAAAAGTACACCTTACTGATTAAACAAATGGAAGAAAATAAGCTGAAATGTAGGAATATGATATTTTCCACTCTCTAAGCAGCTGTTTACTTCGCTTTGTAAGATGCATGCACATTGACCGATTGTATGCGGTTTGTATCGTTGAAAGCTATATTCGTTAATTAATATACTGTAAATTAAATTATTATATGAGTATGAAATTAGCTTGGTAGCATCGCTCGATCCGA
>DBGBSM010000561.1:0-2538 GCA_048468815.1 Parabacteroides sp. | reverse complement strand
ACTACGGGTGAGGCCGGTACGGATGTTCAGTTAAGCCTTTCGGAATCGGGTACCGACCCGGACGGGAATCCGGTCGTGGCTTTGAATCTGGTTATCCCCCGGGGTAATCCGGGTGTTCCGTTCAAGGTATTAGGTCATTACAATACGTTGGATGCTTTAAAGGCGGCGGTTCCGGATGGTACGGATGTGGAAGGGGTGTATGCTGTGGGGACGGAGTTGCCTTATGAATATTATGCATGGGCGAGAGATAGTAGGGTTGCGGAAGGGGAGAATTTCAATGATGAATCATGGGAGTTTTTACCCATGCCGGAAATAAGCGTCCAATTAGCCCATACATACAACACTATCCATATAACTGATGCTGTTCATTATGGAGCTTATCTCTTTTATAAAAAAGTAAGTCCGGGGGAAAGTTTTGATGTGACGTTTAAAATAACGGGATTGTCTCCTTTGAATTATACTCTTGAAGATATAATAAATTCTTCGGAGGAAATTACAGATTTAACAGGATTCGGTATAACTACTATGTCCGGAAGAATCGCCCCCAACAAACTAATAGAAAATGATGGAGTTTATTCTTTTGAACTTACCAATACTGGTAGTGGAGAATATGCGCTTATATTTGCGTATATCGGTCAACCCGGCCCCTGCGATATCCGTATCGAACTTATCCAGGAACCCTTAACCGGATGGATAAATCAAGGTCGCTTGCAGGGAACCGATGGTAAATCGGCTTATCAGGTCGCTGTGGATGCTGGTTTCTCCGGTACCGAGGCGGAGTGGTTGGCGTCGTTGAAAGGTGAAAAGGGAGAACCTGGTATACAAGGCCCGAAAGGTGAAATCGGCCCTGTAGGCCCACAGGGAGTAAAAGGTGATACTGGTGCTACCGGAGCCACCGGAGCACAAGGCGTACAAGGGCCTGTGGGAGCAACCGGGCCGCAGGGGCCGGCTGGAGCAACTGGTAATTCTTTTTTACAAGGATTTGTAAGTGAATATCGTGATGTAAATGGAAATAATGCAGGTATTCTTCTGCCAGGTGACGGTGATAGAAGCTGGTATAGGTCTTCTGGAAGGACTGGATGGTATCACGAAACTTACGGTGGTGGCATTTGGATGGTAGATAGTACATGGGTTAGAGTGTACAATTATAAGTCTTTTTGGTGTGATAATACTATTCAAGGTAATGTTATTAATGGCAATGATCACATGAATGCTACAAATGGGTTTTATCAAACTTCTGATAGAAGACTTAAAACTGCCATTCGTGGTGTCAAATGGTCACTATCCGAGCTATCTCGCCTATCTATCGACTTATTCTATAAATACAAAGAAATAGAAAAGACCTCGGAGCCTTCTATTCAAATCGGTTGCTACGCTGATGAAATAAAAGAATTGGCACCGGAATTTATCTCGGAAACCGAGGATGCGAATAAGAACAAGGTTGATACCGTAGATTACTCGAAGGTTGGACTGATGGCGCTCAAAGGTGTTCAGTTGCTTTACGAGCGTATTCGTCGGATTGAGGAAGCATTAGGAATTGAAAATATGGAGGATGAGTGATGGGAAAGATAGCGACATGGGGAGAAATAAATTCTTTGACGGGAACCACAAAGACGCCCGCAAATAAGTGTCCGACAAAAAGTGAAATAGATGCCACAGAGATTGCCGGAACAAGGTACGGGAGTTATAGTTCTAATCAATGTGTTCAGACAGACCATATCTATAAGGCTGGCAAGCTAAAGAACTGGATTCATTTTGAGCGCAAAGGTAGTAAAAGTACCGTGCATTATTATATGGATTACATGCCGACCAGCCGGGTTGATGTAACCATCTTCTATGTGGATTATGATGGATACAATCAAGAATATCCTGTCTTTTTGCCGGCCGGATTACAAAGCAGTGACATATCCTTAATATATGGCATTTCCGCTTTAACTCGAGTATCGATTACCAGAGGCTCGGAGGATGACAATTACAAGTATATGATTATAGTAATGGATAGATAAAAGTTTGATATGAAAACATATTTATTGATTATTGTTAACGGGGGGGGGGCAAATCTCCTTAATCCACTGGAAAGGAGGTTGTCATGAAGATGGCAACCTGGGCGGAGATAAACGGGAAGGTTGGTACGAACGGTTCTCCTTTAACCAAGTGTCCAACCATGAGAGAGGTACTTAATGCTGACAGCCGTATCCATATCAAAGGAGATTATTCGGCAAACAAACTTGTAGCGCTGGATGATGTGGTAGCATTAACAGAGAATACGATTCGCTTTGAGGCTCGTTCATCCAGTAGAATCAATTGGAGGTCTACCTATCCGCTGGGAAGTAATATCACGGCTGTTCTTGATTACCGGGATTTGAATGGAAGTTTGCGCTCTTATTCTTTTTTGATGTCTTCCGGAAGTAGTAGCGCCTCGGTAGACCTTCCTTCTCCGATGCGGGAGTTTGCCGGTATAAATATCAGTACCCGGCAAGACAGCGTTTATTACTATTTAGTGAGCGAATTAATATAAAAAGACTTATGACAATATAC
>DBGBSM010000560.1:0-2668 GCA_048468815.1 Parabacteroides sp. | reverse complement strand
AACGATATTTTAGTTGTATATATTCAAATACGTTTCTTTCCGTTCATTTCCGAACAAATAAGGTGCCAAACGAGCTAAATGACACATTGGCTCGCCGGATGTGTCAAAATTTCATCCGGTACGGCTCTTTTACGGCGCTCCGGGCGGTATACCGGCCGACGGCTTATGCGGAGAAGCGAAAGGAAAAGCACGAACGTACAGGCAAACCGGCGTAAATAGCAGGCCGGAGCAAGGCGGTTTTCGGCTTCCTACGTTAAAAGAAGAGTAAAAGGGGAATAATCCGAAATAATTGTATATTTGTCTTCCCGAATCTATATACACTCTCATGGAAAAACACGTTACGACTTTGTATCCTTTCGATCGGTTGTTACCGGGTTACCTGGCGGGTAATACTTGTCTTATATAAGCGTTTGTAGTAAATGGAATACCACGGAATACGAGAGAACGAGTTGGTTGCCGCCCTTCGCGCCGGCGATGAAAAGGCTTATAAGTTACTGTATGAATGCCATTACAGGGTGCTTTGCGCGTTTGCATACGGCTATGTAAACGATTCGTTCGTGGCGGAAACTCTGGTGAGCGATGTGATTTATGCCATCTGGGAAAACAAGGAAAATTTTTTCATCAGCCAGTCGTTGCGGGCCTACCTGATGAGAGCCGTGAAAAACAGGTGTATCAACCACCTCACGTATCGTATGCGGCAAGATGGCTTAAAGCAAAAACTGGGAGAACATCTGAGCCGGCAGCAGCAATCTTTCCACGAGCAGCCCGACTATCCCTTGTGTGCTTTACTGGAAAAAGAGCTGGAAGAAAAAATCACCGTTTCTGTAAACGCAATGCCTGAATTGACCCGGGAGATTTTTTTGTTAAGCCGGAATGAAAAGTTGAAATATGACGAAATCGCCCGAATCAAAAATCTTACCGTCGATGTGGTTAAATATCATATTCACTTGTCGTTGAGTAAATTGAGAGATGATTTAAGCGATTATCTGCTATTCTTCGTGTTCATACTTTTATTTTCCTGAAAAAAATACGCTTTTTTTTCACCTGTTTCCTTTTTCCTGTTGTCTTACTTATAACCAAGCATCGTATGGATAAGCAAATCGAAAATAAAAATTACTGGGATAACCTGATTATCGATCATTTAATGCAAAGTATTTCGGAGAGCGACCGGGTTAAACTCACGGCATGGGTGTCCGAGTCGGACGAGCACCGGCGATACCTGTATCAGATGGAGGAACTGTGGAATTCGTCCGGGATAACCGACGAGCGCTTTCCGTTCGACCATGAGAAGGCGTATGCACTGTTCGAGCGGAGAATCAAACGAAGTAGCCTTCCTGTATCCGTCCGTGCGCCGAAAACGGGTTATCTCCGGAAAAAGATAGCGGCGCTGGCGGCCGTTTTAATCCCGTTTATCTTTCTGGGGTACTACACTTTCCTTTATTTCGACAGCGAACAGAGCCGCTCCGCACTTCAACTGGCAGAGATTACGAGCCCGAAGGGGTCGAAAACGCAGCTCCGGCTGCCTGACGGAACATCGGTTTGCCTCAACTCGGGAAGTGTTATCCGGTACGGAGAGGGGTTCGGAACCAAAAACCGGATGCTGGAGTTGTCAGGCGACGCCTATTTAACGGTGCGGCACGACGGTCAGTTACCTTTTATCGTGCAGGCCGGCGACATCGAGGTAAAGGTGTTGGGTACCGAATTCAATATAGATGCTTATCCGGATAACGAAGAAATAAAAGTGGCCTTATTTAAAGGCTCCGTATCGATGTCGGACACGAAAAGGAATAACTCGGTTGTGCTGAAACCGATGGAAACCGGTGTTTTCCGGCTTGCTTCCGGACAATTGAACGTAGTGGCCGACAGTACCGGTAATTCGTTGAACTGGATGTACGACCGGCTTGTGTTCAAGGGCGAAACGTTTAAAGAGATTGCCCGCTTGCTCGAGCGCAGGTTCGATGTAGAGATACGGATACATCGCGCGGCGTTACTGGAGAAGCGTTTCGGCGGCGATTTCGCCGGAGACGAAACTTTGGAGCAGATTTTTAAAGTAATGGCCGTGTCCGGAAAATTCAGTTACGAAATAAAAGAAAAAACAATAGATATCTATTAGAGAACGGTAAAATTGGTGTTATTACTTAAATTGAATTGCGTATGAGATAACAAATCAGCCTTAAATAAAACGATCGAGGGTTGTTGGCGCATCCCTCGATCCGGTTACCATAGAAAATAAACTTCCTTCTTTTATTAACTACTAAATAACTTACTGCAAATGTATCGAAAAACATGCTGCATACGTTCGTTATGCCGAATGATATGCAATAAAAAAGCCCTAAATATTATGAAAATATCAATATTGCTCCTCTTCCTTGCGATATTTTCTGTGTCCGCAACCTCTCACGCCCAGGAAGCCTGTGTTTCGTTGAATCTTGAAAAGGTTACCGTGGGCGATGTGTTCGAAGCAATCAAGTCACAAACGAATTATTCTTTCTGGTACGACCTGAAAGACGTGGATATAACCCGTGTCGTGTCGGTTCACGTAACGAATAAAACGGTAAAACACGTATTGAAAAATATCCTCGAAGAAAATGTGGATTTCCAGGTGGTCGATAATCATATCGTTATCGTTCCGGCGACTGCGTGGGTGCAGGAAAAACGTAAGATTACC
>DBGBSM010000559.1:0-3471 GCA_048468815.1 Parabacteroides sp. | reverse complement strand
GCCATATGCATTTTTCTTATTATAGTTCATTTCTTTTGCGTCAAGGCAAAAGAAATGAAAACCCGCCGTGGTAACGGCCCAAACCGCCCTGTTAAGGGAAAAGCCAGTCTTCGTTAGGAAGTCTTTTCTCCCTTCGTTTCTTTCGAAAAAGAAACGAAGCCGTCGGCAGACACCCTTTGCGGCAAGCGAAGAATGTTGCGCCGTATAAGCTCCCTTCCTGCTTAACCGAACCGGTTTTTGCCGGCAAAAAAACTGTATCCCCAGGCTAAGGATATGTATCCGTAGCCTGGAGATTTATATCCTTAACCTACGGATATAAATCCTTAGCCTAAAGATAGGGTTTTCCTAATGTGGAACGGAAGGAATACGTAGCAAGGAACCTGTTTCGTCCGGGCAGAGCTTGAAAAATGTCCGGAAGAAAAACGGATGCAGCCGGCACGAAGGGCCGCCGCTTTCCGGCACATAGTACCGACGGGATGCCCCGTGCTTTTTCGCAGCAATCCCCCGGGAGAAACGAAACGACCCGGAGAAAAGCCGATTGTTGCCTATGAGAGTGTCATTTTGTCAATCCGGAATCAGAAAGAGCGGGAGGGGAGCGGAAAAAGGAAACAAACCGGCTGGAGAGGCTGTATGCCCTTTTTTCTTTGATAATTAGCGGTAAGTAAGATAAACAATCTTTTTCCGTTTCGTGTTTGATATAAGAAATCCGGCTTTTGAACGAGAGTGTCAGATTGTCATAGAAGCGATGTGGCATTTGTTTTGTTGGGTTATAGGTGAAGACAGGTAAGAAAAATAAGAAAGGAGATAACTATATGAATCTGAACAATTTTACGATTAAAGCACAGGAAGCCATCCAACAAGCCGTGCAGTTGGTTACCCAGCGCAACCAGCAGGTAGTGGAGCCCTCGCATATCCTCAAAGGGGTGATGCTTACAGGCGAGAGCGTGGTGAATTTCCTGTTTCAGAAGTTAGGGGTGAATATAGCCAACCTGAATGCCATTCTTGACCGTCAGATCGACTCTTATCCCAAAGTATCGGGGGGCGAACCCTATTTGAGCCGCGAATCCAATGCTGTTCTTCAGAAAGCAATCGATTACTCTTCCAAGATGGGCGATCAATATGTATCGCTCGAACACATTCTGTTGGCGTTGCTTACGGAACGAAGCACCGCATCCGATATATTGAAAGACGCCGGAGTAACCGAAAAAGACCTCCGGGCAGCCATCGACGAGCTGCGCAAAGGCAATAAGGTAACCAGCCAGTCGGCCGAAGATACCTACAACGCGTTGAGTAAATATGCGATTAACCTCAACGAACGGGCCCGTTCGGGTAAGCTCGACCCCGTAATCGGGCGCGACGACGAAATCAGGCGCGTACTGCAAATCCTGAGCCGCCGTACCAAGAACAACCCCATTCTGATCGGAGAGCCGGGCGTAGGTAAAACGGCCATCGCCGAAGGGCTCGCCCACCGGATCGTGCGGGGCGACGTGCCCGAGAACCTGAAAAGCAAGCAAATCTACTCGCTCGATATGGGCGCCCTGATTGCCGGCGCCAAGTACAAAGGGGAATTCGAGGAACGGCTGAAATCGGTAGTGAACGAAGTGATTCAGTCGGAAGGCGAAATTATCCTGTTCATCGACGAAATCCATACGTTGGTAGGCGCCGGTAAAGGCGAAGGCGCGATGGATGCGGCCAATATATTGAAGCCCGCCCTGGCCAGGGGCGAATTGCGGGCTATCGGCGCCACTACGCTCGACGAATACCAGAAGTACTTCGAGAAAGACAAAGCGCTGGAGCGCCGGTTCCAGATCGTAACCGTCGACCAGCCCGACGAGCAGAGTACGCTTTCCATCCTGCGGGGGTTGAAAGAACGCTACGAGAACCACCACAAGGTGCGTATCAAAGACGACGCCCTGATTGCCGCCGTACAATTGTCGGACCGGTATATCACCGACCGTTTCCTGCCCGACAAAGCCATCGACCTGATGGACGAGGCGGCCGCCCGGTTGCGCTTGCAGGTCGATTCGGTACCCGAGGCGCTCGACGAGGTTTCGCGTCGTATCAAGCAGCTCGAAATCGAGCGCGAGGCGATTAAGCGCGAAGACGATAAGGGCAAGCTGGAAACGTTGAACAAAGAAATTGCCGACTTCCAGGAAGAAGAACGCAACATGAAAGCGAAATGGCAGTCGGAAAAAGAGCTGATTAACAAGATACAGCAGAATAAAATCGACATCGAGAACCTGAAGTTCCAGGCCGATAAGGCCGAGCGCGAGGGCGACTACGGACAGGTGGCCGAGATACGTTACGGCAAAATCAAGGAAAAAGAGGCCGAGATTGCCGATACGCAGGCCAAGCTGCATACGATGCAGGGCACCGAAGCCATGATTAAGGAGGAAGTGGATAGCGAAGACATCGCCGACGTGGTTTCGCGGTGGACGGGCATCCCGGTGAATAAAATGCTGCAAAGCGAGCGCGATAAACTGTTGCACCTCGAAGAAGAGTTGCACAAGCGCGTGGTGGGCCAGGAAAAGGCTATCAACGCCATCGCCGACGCCGTGCGCCGGAGTCGGGCCGGCTTGCAAGACCCGAAGCGTCCTATCGGCTCGTTTATCTTCCTCGGTACTACCGGGGTGGGAAAAACCGAGTTGGCCAAGGCGTTGGCCGAGTACCTGTTCGACGACGAGAATATGATGACTCGTATCGATATGAGCGAGTACCAGGAAAAATTCAGCGCCACCCGGCTGATCGGGGCGCCTCCGGGATACGTAGGGTACGACGAGGGCGGCCAGCTTACCGAGGCCATCCGGCGGAAACCGTATTCGGTGGTGTTGTTCGACGAAATAGAAAAGGCGCATCCCGACGTGTTCAACGTACTGTTGCAGGTGCTCGACGACGGCCGGCTTACCGACAACAAAGGGCGCGTAGTGAACTTCAAGAACACCATTATTATTATGACGTCGAACCTCGGCTCGTCGCTTATCCGGGAGAATTTCGAGAAGATAACGCCCGAAACGCGCGAGCAGGTGATAGAGGATACGCGCGACCAGGTGCTGGAGTTGTTGAAGAAAACCATCCGGCCCGAGTTTCTGAACCGTATCGACGACGTAATTATGTTTACCCCGCTTACCGAGCACGAAATACGCGAAATCGTAGGCATGCAGCTCGATTCGGTGAAGAAGATGCTCGCCAAGAACGGCATCGCGCTCGAATTTACCGATGCGGCGCTCGATTATATCGCGGCCGAAGGGTACGACCCGCAATTCGGCGCGCGTCCGGTGAAACGGGTTATCCAGCGGTATGTGCTCAACCAGCTATCGAAAGAGATACTGGGGCAGCAAATCGACCGGAACAAACCCATCGTGATCGATGTGAAAGACGGTTCGCTGGTATTTACGAATTAACCGGCGGAGTGCGGCAGGAAGGTGTACGGAGGTATGCTTCCTGCCTCTTCGCTTTATTCAGGATAAATGG
>DBGBSM010000558.1:0-2795 GCA_048468815.1 Parabacteroides sp. | reverse complement strand
TTCGGATGCACTCCGGAAGTCGGACGCATATTCCACCCGGTACCGTTCTTTTTCCAACGATTGGCAGATTACTTTCCGAAGTTCGCTCTCATCTTCAATTACCAGGATTTTCATAAGGTTATATTTTGCATTCCTCCGGAGTGTGCGGCGGAAATAAGTAAACGCACCCGCAAAGGATAATGAATACGAACGAATTGCACGCCTGTCGTTTCTCTGTTTTCCGGGGTGTTTTTCCCTTTTCCGGATACAGCGCTCGTTACCCGGGTCAAGGAAAGGTAGTACGAGTCGAGGGCAAAAGGAAAACTTGCTCGGATTATGCCGGTACGCCGCTTGTTTTCGTTTCGCTTCGAGCAAAGATAGGTATTTTTGGAACAAGAAAACAGCAACCGTCTATGCTTTTGTTGTTTTACAGGCAAGCCGGGAAACCGTGTTTTTACGGGCAGTTGTCCGTATCCGGACATTAAACGTATGGAATAAGCAGTTGATAAATAGTGTTTTCGTGGCTTGGCGCGCTTTTTGCTTTCTGCAACGGGAGAAATAAAACATCAACTGAAAGTGAAAAGAAATGCCTCCGCGGCTCGTGAGAGTCGGGAGGCATTCGTATTATGCGGCCGGAATCCTTTTTCGCGTATACTTGCCGAAATAATGCGTATTTCCGCTACGACCTATTTCCGGCCGGTATTTTTACTTACCGTATTTACTCCAATCTACGTTCCGCATGTCGCCGCTGGCGGCAAACTCTTCGTGGAACGCGAAACAAGCCTTCAGGTTCTGGGGCGTATGTCCCTTAATACCCATCGCGAGATATTCCCGGAGCAGCGGCTTGTAATCGGGATGAACGCACTTGTCGATGATTTCTTCTGCGCGTTGAACGGGCGATTTGCCCCGCAGGTCGGCCACGCCGTATTCCGTAACGATAATCTTTACCGAATGTTCGCTGTGGTCGAGGTGCGAAACCATCGGAACGAACGAGCTGATTTTGCCGTCTTTCGCCGTTGAAGGGGTCGTGAAAATAGAAAGATACGAGCTCCGCGTAAAATCGCCCGATCCGCCGATACCGTTCATCATTTTCGTACCCAGCACGTGCGTCGAATTGATATTTCCGAAAATGTCCGCTTCGAGCGCGGTATTGATAGCAATCAGTCCTAAGCGCCGGGCAATTTCCGGGTTGTTCGAAATCTCTTCCGGCCGGAGCAATATTTTATCTTTGAAGAACGCCAGGTCGCCGTATATTTCGTCGATAACCTCGTTACTCACGGTAAGCGAGCAACCGCTGGCGAATTTAACGCGCCCCTCTTTCATCAGCCCGATTACCGCATCCTGGATTACTTCGGTATATACATTGAAAGCCGGGATGTCTTTATTCGCACCTACGGCGCCCAGTACGGCGTTCGCCACGTTTCCCACGCCCGATTGCATCGGTAAAAAAGAAGCGGGTATCCGTCCGGCTTTGATTTCGCCGGCCAGGAAGTTCGCCACATTGTTGCCGATGGCGAGCGTTACGTCGTCCAGCGGAGCGAATTTGCCCCCTTCGTTCGGTATATCCGTTTCTACTACGCCTACGATTTTGGCCGGGTCTACTTTCAGATACGGCGTACCGATGCGGTCGGAAGGCTCGTAAATCGGGATTTCCCGGCGCAAGGGCGGGTCTTGCGGCTCGTATATGTCGTGCATGCCCCGGATTTCCTTGGGGTGCTTTTTATTCAGTTCGATAATAATCCGGTCGGCCATCCGGCAAATCGTAGGCGAAATACCTACGCCGCACGTAGGGATGATTTCGCCGTTTTCCGTAACATCGGCCGCTTCGATAATCGCTACGTCTACTTTTCCCAGGAATCCGTATCGCAACGATTGGGCCAATTCCGACAAGTGCATGTCGAAATAATGCGCCTGATGCGCATTGAGCGATGCCCGTAAATCCTTGTTCGACTGGTAGGGAGTACGAAATTTGATGGCATTGGCACGAGCCAGCGTGCCGTCCAGCAAGTCGCCGGTAGAGGCGCCCGTGAACATACCGATTTGGAAAGGCCTGCCTGCGTCATGTTCTTTTTCGGCCCGTTTGGCAATGGCGCCGGGTACTGCTTTGGGGCACCCGGCCGGAGTGAAGCCGCTAAAGCCTACGTTGTCGTCGTGGTCGACGAATTCGGCCGCTTCTTCTGCTGTAATGAATTTTAAAGCCATGATAGTATGTTTAGGATGAATAGTAATTGTTATAAAAAAGGCACAGCTATACCCGGTCAATATTTCCGGTTCAGTATCTCGGAATAAATCACCGCCTTTTTCAAATCGTCCGCGCAACGGAAATCGAGTTCCAATGCAGGCTCGGGTTCCGGTTCGTTAAGGGCGGTAACCGGCGGCGGGGTAGGGATATAAGAGCGGACATCCTTTTCCGCCTGTAAAAACGGTGACGGTTGTCTTTTTGTTTGCGGCCGGGCAACCGGTTGCGGAACTTTCTTCTCGGACCGGGGAGCCGGAGGTGCAGGGGGCTGATAAGGATGGAATTCTTTGCCCGGTTGTCCTAATATTTGTTTGGACTGTTTCTTTTTCCGCCCCGAACTGAGTAAACTGCTTGCTGCGGCTATAATTATAAAAACAACATACAGCCAATCGCCTATATTATCCATAACTTTGATTACTTTTGCACTCCCGAGATAGCGCAAGCCGGAAAACAGAAACAAGTTTACTTGATTATGCCGGGGTGTCGCTTATCTTCATTTGTTTTTTTAGAATAAAGATAGTGCGAGCCGGTTACAGAAACAAGCAGTGCTTAATTATGCCGGAGTACAATCTATCTT
>DBGBSM010000557.1:0-4282 GCA_048468815.1 Parabacteroides sp. | reverse complement strand
CCACCAATACGCCCGAGCCGTCTTCGTTGCGCAAGCCCCGTTTTACGTTGAACTTCGTGAAAAGCTCGTTATCTATTTTACACGCGCCTTTGGCGAATTCCGATAATTTATAAACGATGTATTCCTTTTTCATCAGGTATCTGCTTTATTGTGTTACATTCATACTCTTTCTCTCCGCACGAAACAGCCGGCTGTTGGTCGCTCTCAACATTTTACCAGCCGGTCGATAAGCGCCTGTGCGAATCCGGCGGTCGACAAGCATTGTCCGCCGGGCATCAGCCGGGCCAGGTCGGGCGTAGCCATCCCGGCCTCGAACGTCTCTTCCATAGCGCGTACGATGGCCTTGCCCGCTTCCGTCCAGCCTATATAGTCGAGCATCATCACCGACGATAATAAAAGGGAAGAGGGGTTTACTTGGTTCCTCCCGGCGATATTCGGAGCCGTACCGTGGGTAGCCTCGAAAATAGCGTGTCCGGTATCGTAGTTGATATTGGCTCCGGGAGCAATCCCGATGCCCCCCACCATCGCCGCCAGCTGGTCGGAGATATAATCGCCGTTCAGGTTCAACGTAGCGATAACCGAGTATTCGTCGGGCATCAGCAAGGTATTCTGCAAAAACGCATCGGCAATCACATCCTTGATAAGAATCCGGCCGGCGCTTATGGCTGCGGCCATCGCCTGATTGGCCGTTTCTTCGCCGGCTTCCTTTTTTATCTGTTCGAACTGCGGCATGGTAAAGGTTTGCGCCGGAAATTCCTTTTCGGCCGTTTCGTATCCCCACTGCTTGAAACCGCCTTCGGTAAACTTCATAATATTGCCTTTATGCACCAGCGTAACGCTGGGCAAGCGATTCGCCAGAGCGAACTCGATGGCGGCGCGTACCAGCCGTTTCGAGCCTTCTTCCGACACCGGTTTGACGCCGAACGAGGACGTTTCGGGGAAACGGATTTTCTTTACCCCCATCTCGTCCGTGAGGAATTGCAGGAATTTCCGGGCCTCCGGCGTTCCCGCCTTCCACTCGATACCGGCATAGATGTCTTCCGTATTTTCCCGGAAGATGTACATATCCACCTTTTGCGGTTCCCTGACGGGCGAAACCACTCCGCTGAACCAGCGAACCGGGCGCAGGCACACATACAAATCGAGCTCCTGGCGCAACGCCACATTCAGCGAACGGATGCCGCCGCCGATGGGGGTAGTGAGCGGGCCTTTGATGCCGACCCGGTATTCGCGGAACGCTTGCATCGTTTCCTCGGGCAGCCAGCTTCCGGTACGTTCGAACGCCTTGCCGCCGGCCAGCACTTCCAGCCACTCGATTTTACGGGAACCGTTGTAAGCCTTCTCTACCGCGGCATTCACCACCAGTTGGCATACAGGCGTGATTTCGGCTCCTACCCCGTCTCCTTCGATAAAAGGAATCGTTACCCGGGCAGGCACGACCAACTTTCCGTTTTCTTTCGTAATCTTACTCATATCGTTGTTTATTTACATGGCTGTTTGATATTCAAGGCGGCGCCGGCTCTGAACCAGCCGATTTGCATGTCGTTGTAGGTATGTTCCGCTTCGAACGAATCGCAGGTGCCGTCGGCATGTTCCGCGATAACAGTAAGCCTTTTCCCCGGGGCGAAGTGTGGCAACCCCAGCACCGACAAACGGTCGGTTTCGCGGATTTTATCGTAATCGGCTTTATCGGCGAAGGTGAGCGCCAACATACCTTGTTTCTTCAGGTTGGTTTCGTGGATGCGGGCGAACGACTTGGCCAGGATTACCTTTACATTCAGGAAACGGGGTTCCATGGCAGCATGCTCGCGCGAGGAGCCTTCGCCGTAATTCTCCTCGGCCACCACCACGGAAGAGATGCCGGCCGCTTTATACTGTTTCGCTACGGCCGATACGGCCTCGTAACCGCCGGTAAGCTGGTTCAGCACGCAATTGGTTTGTTTGTTGAAATGGTTTACGGCGCCCATCAGCATGTTGCCGGAGATGTTTTCGAGGTGACCGCGGAAACGGAGCCAGGGGCCCGCCATCGAGATGTGGTCGGTGGTGCATTTCCCTTCGGCTTTCAATAACAAGGGCATGCCGGTTAGGTCGTTTCCGTCCCACGGGGCGAACGGTTCGAGCTTTTGCAATCGCGTCGAAGCCGGGTCGATACGGATTTCGCCGGCGCTACCCGTTGGCGCCTGGTAACCGTTCTCTTTTACTTCGAACCCTTTTTCGGGGAAAACAGCGCCCCGGGGTTCTTCCAGTTTCACCTGTTTCCCTTCGGCGTTCGTCAACGTATCGGTGAGGGGATTGAAGCAGAGGTCGCCGGCAATGGTAAGCGCCAGCGTCAGCTCGGGCGACGCTACGAAAGCGTAGGTATTCGGATTCCCGTCGGCTCGCTTGGCAAAGTTCCGGTTAAAGGAGGTCACGATGGAGTTTTTGCGGGTATTATCGTCGGTAGCTCTTTTCCATTGCCCGATGCACGGGCCGCAGGCATTGGCCATCACCGTACCGCCGATGGCTTCGAAATCGCGTATAATTCCGTCGCGTTCGGCCGTATAGCGTATTTGCTCGGAACCGGGGTTCACAATCAACGGCGCTTTTACTTCGAGCTTGTCGCGTACGGCCTGGCGCGCGATGGAGGCCGCCCGGCTCAAATCCTGGTACGACGAATTGGTACACGAGCCGATAAGCCCTACCTCCATCCGCCGCGGATACCCGTTGGCTTTTACCTTTGCGGCAAAATCGGAGATGGGACAAGCGGCGTCGGGGGTAAAAGGCCCGTTGATATAAGGTTCGAGTGTGGAGAGGTCTATTTCGATTACCCGGTCGAAATAACAATCCGGGCTCGCCTCCACTTCCGGGTCGGCACGCAGGTACGAAGCGATACCGCCGGCCAGTTCCGCAATCGTTTCACGCCCGGTAGCCCGGAGATAGTCAGCCATCTGCTCGTCGAAAGGAAAGAGCGATGTGGTGGCTCCCACCTCGGCGCCCATATTGCAAATCGTGGCTTTCCCGGTGGCCGACAAAGAAGAAGCTCCCTCGCCGAAGTACTCGATTACGGCGTTGGTGCCGCCTTTTACGGTAAGAATGCCGGCCAGCTTCAGAATCACGTCTTTCGGAGCCGTCCAACCGTTCAGCCGGCCTTTCAGGTGTACGCCGATGAGTTTCGGCATCTTCAATTCCCATTCCATTCCGGTCATCACATCTACGGCGTCGGCCCCTCCTACTCCGATGGCAATCATACCCAGGCCGCCGGCATTCGGCGTGTGCGAATCGGTGCCTATCATCATGCCGCCGGGAAAAGCGTAGTTTTCCAGCACGACCTGATGGATGATTCCCGCTCCCGGCTTCCAGAAGCCGATACCGTATTTGTCGGTTACGCTGCTCAGAAAGTCGTACACTTCGCGGTTGGTTTCGTTGGCCGCTTTCAAATCGGCGCCGGCGCCGGCAGCGGCTTGAATCAGGTGGTCGCAATGTACGGTGGCGGGTACGGCCGAACGGTCTTTCCCGGCATTCATAAACTGAAGCAAGGCCATCTGGGCGGTAGCGTCCTGCATGGCTACGCGGTCGGGACGGAAAGTAACGTAATCTTCTCCGCGCCGGTAGATTTTCAACCGGTCGGGGTGATACAAATGGGCGTACAAAATCTTTTCGGCAAGCGTCATCGGACGTCCGGTTTGTTCCTTCGCCCGGTTTACTTTCCCGGGAAAGGTTGCGTAA
The DNA here is from genome assembly GCA_048468815.1 of Parabacteroides sp. Classification (GTDB taxonomy): domain Bacteria; phylum Bacteroidota; class Bacteroidia; order Bacteroidales; family Tannerellaceae; genus Parabacteroides_B. Next base: position 577 of record DBGBSM010000557.1, on the reverse strand, counting down.
AACTGTTTCAGCATTTCACTGTCGTACAACATGGCTATTCTATTTTAAGCGGTTATTCGTTCGGCATGTCGGGTCAAAGCGGGAAAAGGCTTTTATACAATCAGCTACAAATGAACCTATTATCAAGCAAATATCTTTTCTGTACCTATAACTTTCGCAATATCCGAATTGTTTCGCTAATTCCCAATTATTTAAGGCGCGAATCAAATATACGGTATCTATCGGCCGATAGATGTAATAAATATGACAGCTTCCGTTTTTCTCTACCTTTGTTTCAACAAAAAACAAAAGCACGCTGCTCCCCGCCCTATTCAAGCATAGCTTGCTTCTTCCATGTTTGTACGGGTAAAACCGAGCAGCCTATGGCCTGATTCCCTGGATGAAGACAGTTACCGGATACCCCTTATTCCTCCTTAAAGCCAGACGTTTATTCACTGCAATCATACTGTACTGTTATTGCAGTACTACTGCATACGTTATGCAGTGAAAGTGCAATAATTATTGCAGTCATAGCGCATAATTATTGCAGTGGCGCTGCATGCTGCGTGCAGTGGTACTGCATAACACCGGGAAGAAC
>DBGBSM010000556.1:0-1612 GCA_048468815.1 Parabacteroides sp. | reverse complement strand
ATTAAATTCTCAGAACGCCTTTGTGCAGCCCGAACTCCCTCCAGCGGCTTATCGGACGGTTATCGGCCGACGAAGGGTTGGTGTTGTTTTCTTCCAAATTCATCAGGTAATCGATATAAGCGGCGATAATAGCCACGTTTTCGGTGGCCGTTTCGTTGCTTTCGGGCGCTTTTTGTAATGCTTCGCCGTTCTTTTCGATAAAGCCGGTATCGTATTTCCCGTTTACGAAGTCGGGCGTGCTCATAATATTCCGCAAATAGCGGATATTGGTTTTAATGCCGGTAATCTTATACTCGAACAGTACCCGGCGCATCCGCTCGAGTGCATACTTGCGGTTAACCGCCCACACAATCAGCTTCCCGATCATCGGGTCGTAGTACACCGGAATTTCGTACCCTTCGTACACGTAGCTGTCGATACGCACGCCGATGCCGTTCGGCTCGGTAAGCTGGCGGATAATGCCGGGGCTGGGCATAAAATTAAAATCGGTGTCTTCCGCACAGATGCGGCATTCGATGGCGTGCCCGCGCTGCCGTATATCTTCCTGCCGCAACCGGAGCGGCGTACCGTTGGCGATATGGATTTGCTCTTTTACCAAATCCACGCCCAGCACTTCCTCGGTAATCGGGTGCTCCACCTGCAAGCGGGTATTCATTTCCAGGAAATAATAATTGCGGTGCTTATCTACCAGGAACTCGATGGTGCCCGCACCTTCGTAGCCTACGGCTTTGGCGGCCGCTACCGCCTTCTCGCCCATTTCTTTCCGAAGCTCCGGCGTAATGAACGGCGACGGACTTTCTTCCACGATTTTCTGGTGGCGCCGTTGCACGGAGCATTCGCGCTCGCACAAATGAATTACGTTTCCGTACCGGTCGCCCAACACCTGGAACTCGATGTGATGCGGTTCTTCCACGAACTTTTCGAGGTAAACGGTATCGTCGCCGAACGACGACATGGCTTCGGATTTGGCCGTATTATACGCTTCTACTACTTCCGCTTCGTTATGGATAAGCCGCATGCCTTTCCCGCCGCCGCCCATCGACGCTTTTACCATTACGGGAAATCCGATTTCCTTGCAAATGCGAATCGCTTCTCCGGCGCTTTCGAGATTCTCCTGCGTGCCGGGCACTACCGGTACGCCGGCGGAAATCATCCGGATACGGGCCGAAATCTTATCGCCCATCGCTTCCATGGTTTCCGGCTTCGGGCCGATAAAAATAAGACCTTCCGCTGCACAGCGACGGGCAAACCCGGCGTTTTCCGACAAGAAGCCGTATCCCGGGTGGATGGCATCGGCTTTGCAGGCTTTCGCCACTTCGATAATTTTCTCGATGTTGAGGTAACTTTCGTTGGAAGGCGCCGCCCCGATACAATACGCTTCATCGGCGAATAACACATGCTTGGCAGTCCGGTCGGCTTCAGAAAAGATAGCAATGGAAGTGATTTCCATTTCTTTACAGGAACGCATTACCCTAACGGCAATCTCGCCCCGGTTCGCTACTAAAATTCTTTTAATCATATTTTTCCGAATTATTAGGTTACACCCGCTTACCGGACAAAACAGAGCTTCCGGAGAAGCAGGTTATTACACTAATTCAGGGCGCAAATATAG
>DBGBSM010000555.1:0-9205 GCA_048468815.1 Parabacteroides sp. | reverse complement strand
CGGGCCAGCAACGTAAGCTCCACACCGTAGCTTTGCGCTTTCCCGGCGTTGGTAATCATACGTCCGCTGCCGCTATCCACGAACTTGGTAAGTTGCATATCGCGCACATCCATCAAAAAGAGGGTAAGGTCGGCCTGAAGCCGGTCGGGAACCAACTCGCTGCGCACCCCGGCCTCGTAGTTCCAGCTATGCTCGGGCTTATACGAAACGGCTTCTTCCACCGAATGAGGCGTACCTAACATTTCGTTTATGTCCAGGTCCATTTTCTCTAACATGGTTTTATACGGCCCTATCAGGTCGTGGCGCGACTGGATTTGCACCAGGTCGCCGAACATCTGCACGTTGTATCCGCCTGTTTTATACCCCTTGCTTACCGAAACGTACGTAAAGGTTTTCGGCGAACATTGGTAGCGGAGCGAAAACTTGGGTAACACCTGCAAAAAGTCCTGCGAATGAGTACCCTGCAAAACCGTTTTGGCTACCAACGGAATGTTGATAGGATAAGGGATTTTGTCGGACCGCATCGACAGGTTTACCCGCATGGAATCTTCCGGATTCAACCCGATATACGAGTTATAATCCAAATCGACCTTCTCGTAATCGAGCCGGATACCGGCGGTAAACGAAAGCCCCTCGGTAAAGAGGTTATTATACGTAGACTGGTGGAAAGCGGCCAACCCGAAAGTCGACGTTCTGAACGTACCCGGGATGTCGAGCGTTTGGTTCACCATCGTAAGCTGGGGCATTTTCGGATTAGCGGCTTGCAGGTCGTCGAACGTTTTTTGCAACACGCCGCGCACGCCGTCTTCCTTAAACAACACGGGGCCGTCGGTATGCAGGTTATCGTAAAAGCCGAAGCCCCCGAAGCTCCACTGGTAATTGCCCGGCCGGTTGGAACGGATGGCTATTTCTTCGCTCCACGCATTTTGCTTTTGTTTTTGGTTCAAGGTAAAGATGCTGGCTTGCGAAAAATCCTGATCCATCTTCATATCGTCCTTGAAATACTGGTAGCCGGTGGTGCTGGTGAGGATAAACAGGTCGGTTTTATACTCTAAATTCAAGGTGTTTCCGAGCATCCGGCGCCAGTAACTCGAACGGTCGTTCATATCGGGCAATTCGGTAAAATCGGTTTCCTTGTCGTACGCCCCGTAAGCAAAAGCATCGGGCTGGCTGGTATAATCGAACACGAAAGCGTACTGCATCTTCAGCCGGGGAGTAATCAGCCAGTCGAGTTTAAACCGGCCGCCGGCCGATTCCTCGTTGTCGATGCGGCCGCCGTTCTTCCGTTTAAAAAATCCGTCGTGGCGCGTATAATATCCGCCGGCCGATAACCCGACCCGGTCGCTCAGCTTGGCATAGTGCGAGGCTTTCGCACCGAACAGACCGTAATTGCCGCCGGTAACCAGCGCTTTCGTACCTTGGTAATCCAGCGGGGATTGCGTATAAATATTGATGATGCCGCCCATCGCGTTCCGGCCGTACAAGGTACCTTGCGGGCCTCGCAGCACCTCGATGCGCTGGATGTCCGACAGTTCGAAGTCGAACGTGCTTTTATCCAGGTAGGGTACGTTATCCACATAAAGCCCGATGGATTGTCCGCTGCTGCGGGTGCCGATGCCGCGGATATAAACGGCGGAAGTGAGCTTGGAGCCGTAATCGGGAATAAACAGGTTGGGCACGAGCGAACTCAAGTCTTTGACGGCATCCACCTGGCGCAAGGTAATCGTTTGGGGACTGACTACCGAAAAGGCGGCCGGCAGTTTACGCAAATCGTTGGTTTCTTTGGTGGAGGAAGTAATCACTACTTCGTTCATCGCATACGTTTTAATGGTATCGTTTGCGTTGTCTTGTTCGGCTCGCGCCGGCTGCAAAAACGTGAAAGTGCAGGCTAATACGAGGTAAGCGAGGTGTTTTTTCGTCATTTCTTTGCCAATTTGTAGAATGGAACACATTGTTTTTCTGCTGTACAAAGAAATGATAACCGGCGGAATGCTGCAATCACTATATGTAGTGATTTTATTCCGCCCGCTGAGAGATTAAATCCGTTCGAATACCCGGCGCACCAGCTCCATTACGCCGCCGGCATAATCTACCTCCACATTCAACTGTACCCGGCCGGCGATAATGCAACATACGGTAAGCGCCCGGTGCCCCATCAACCGGGATAACCCGGCCAGCGCCGAGCTTTCCATCTCGAAATTGGTAATCCGGCTTCCCCCGTATTCGAAGGCTTCTATCTTGCGGTTCAATTCCGGGTCGGCAAGCGGCAAACGGAGTTCGCGCCCCTGCGGCCCGTAAAAGCCGTTGGCGGCGATGGTAAGGCCGCGTACCAGGTCGTTACCGGCGATTTGCTCTAATAACGAGGCATCCGAAGCCACGGCATACGGTTTCAGTCCGGCAGGTTTCCAGCCTAACTGCCGGATGAGTTCGGATTCGAGAGGCAAGTCGCGTACCTGTTCGCTGTCTTTATAAAAATAAAGCACCCCGTCGAACCCGATCGATTTTTCCGCCGCCACGAATGTACCTACGGGAACGAACGGCTGCAAGCCCCCCGAAGTACCTACCCGCACCAGCGTGAGTTGCCGGAAACGGGGACGAACCGTACGGGTTGCGAAGTCGATATTGGCTAAGGCATCCAGCTCGTTGAGTACGATGTCGATGTTGTCGCACCCGATTCCGTGCGAAACCAGGGTGAGCCGTTTTCCTTTATAAGTGCCGGTTACCGAATGGAACTCACGGTTCCATACGTCGCATTCCCGGCTATCCAGCAAGGTTGCCATCGACGTAACGCGGCCGGGGTCGCCCACCAATACGATTTTATCGGCTACTTGTTCCGGTTTCAGGTGCAAATGGAAAATACTGCCGTCGGCATTGATAATCAATTCGGAGGAAGGAATAACGGTTCTCATGGGGTACAAATCGGTAGGTTATAAAAAAATACGGCCGCCGGAGGTGAACTGTCGTTCGTTGCCCGGACAAGCCGTATCGTTGTTTTTTTAGTCTTTAAGCGGTTTATTAGTGGGCGACGGAGCCGGCTTGGCTATCGTTTCGCGCATGGAGGTATCCGCTTCGATGTTCTTCATCTTGTAATAGTCCATCACGCCTAAGTTTCCGGAACGGAAAGCGTCGGCCATCGCTTGCGGTACCTGGGCTTCGGCTTCGATTACCTTGGCGCGCGCTTCCTCGGCTTTGGCTTTCATTTCCTGTTCGAGCGCCACGGCCATCGCCCGGCGTTCTTCGGCTTTCGCCTGTGCGATGTTCTTGTCGGCCTGTGCCTGATCCATTTGCAGGAAGGCGCCGATGTTTTTACCTATGTCGATGTCCGCAATGTCGATGGAAAGGATTTCGAAAGCCGTACCGGCGTCCAACCCTTTGCGGAGTACCAGTTTCGAAATGGAATCGGGATTTTCCAATACGGTTTTATGGCTTTCGGAAGAACCGATGGAAGATACGATGCCTTCGCCTACACGGGCCAGGATGGTTTCTTCGCCGGCGCCTCCCACCAATTGCTTGATATTGGCGCGTACCGTTACACGGGCTTTGGCTATCAACTGGATACCGTCTTTGGCAACCGCCGTAACGGGCGGTGTATCGATTACCTTCGGATTAACCGACATCTGCACGGCATCGAACACGTCGCGTCCGGCCAGGTCGATGGCGGTAGCCATCTGGAACGGCAGGTCGATATTGGCTTTCGCCGCCGAAACCAGCGCGTGCACCACTTTTTCCACATGTCCTCCGGCCAGGTAGTGCGCTTCCAATTCGTCGCGCGTTAACGTTTTGATACCGGCTTTATGCGCCTCGATAAGCGCATTGACGATAATCGAAGGGGGCACTTTCCGGATACGCATCAGGAATAATTGCACCAACGAGATTTTTACGTCCGACGCTCTGGCTGAAATCCACAGCATGAACGGAACGTAGTAAAAGAAAATTACCAGCAGCAAGAGCGCTGCGGCTACCACGATAATAGGTAAATAGGTCAATTCCATACAACTGATATTAAAAGTAAATACTAATTTACGTGTTTCGGTTTTACCACCAAGGTATTCATCTCTACCCGGATCACCACCACGGGAGTTTCCTCGGGAATAAAATCGCCGGTCGATTTCCCTTCGGTTACCACACCGTCTATTTTTATTTTCCCTACCGGGTTGAGCCTCGAGAGCGTAATGCCTTCGTCACCCACCCGGATGCCCTGTTGCGCAGGCGTAACCAGCTTGCCGTCCATATCGGTTTTCAACGCAATCCGGTCTAATGCCCGCGAGCGTACCAACCAGACAAACAACAGGGCGAAAACCAGCGCCGAAGCGATAAGCGATACCGTGCCGGCCGTGGCTCCCACATGCAAATAGGCATATGCGATACCGCCCACGGCGAAAAATACACCGCCTATCCCGGCGATCGTGATGCCGGGCAACAAGAATATTTCCATCAGCAGCAAGCCGATGGCTACTCCTAAAAGCAATGCGATAATAACGACGTCGAACACCATACGATAACAGATTAGCGTTTGTTCCTCAAGAAAAAGAGCTCCGCATTGCGGGCTTTTATTTCCCATTCTTCCGGCTCGGCCGAAAGGCTTTCTATTTTTTGTTCGGCCTGCAAAATAACCGGTTCGAGTTTTTTCTGCTGCGAAACGTCGGCCGAGGCATACGCCTGCCGCAACCCGTCGAGCTCACCGGCCAGCGAACGGATCCGGTTCCGCGAAGCGACGGCTTTTTCGTAATAACTGCGGGCCTCGGGGCTTTGAATTTCGTCCAGCGTATAGTAAACTACCTGGTCGGTAATCACGAAATCGAAGTCTTTTTTTACTTCGGTAACAGACGAAGGCACATGCGTACGGGCCAGTTCTACCAACCGGGTGTAATCGGCTCCGTCTTTCCAGGAGTCGCGGATGGCGGTAATACGCGCCCGCTCTCTTTTCACCGCTTCGTCGTCGGTTTCCACCCGGCTCCGCTCGTCGTTCGGAATAAAAAGATAAACCGCCACTTTTCCTTCGGGTTGGAAACGGTCGCTTACGAACCAACCGAGTCCTTTCGTTTCGTCGATTACCATCATATAATCGTTGTAAGGCGAATTGAACGGCATGCCCATTTGCTCGGGAGTAAGATAGGTATCGCTGTTGATGTTGTAACGGGTAATAAACAAATCGTAACCGCCTAACGAACCGTTTCCTTTCGAAGCGAAATAAACGGTTACGCCGTCGGAAAGCAGGAAGGGATAGTTTTCGTCTTCCCGGCTATTGATATTCATCGGCAACTGTTTTTCATCCCCCCATTTGTCCATCAATCTGGACTGGGTATATAAACAGTAGCGATCTTCTTCGGTGGGATGGGCGTAATAAATACGGTCTTGCTTCTCGTTCCGGTACACGACCGATTCGGCCGGACGGGCGGTATCGAAAAATTGCGTGTAAGGTATCAGGCTGCCGCTTTCCTCGCTCAACGGATATACCGACAAGAATTGGTCTTTATCCACGACCACGCTGTCTATTACCTGCACATCTTCCGTGTTGCGCATCATCCGGGCTGCATTCTCGGCCAAATCGCGTTTGGCTTCCCAATCTGTGGTATCCTTTTTCCGTTTTTCCAGGAACGAGATATACTGGTCGTACATTTCCACCGCTTCGTCGAACCGGTAGGTAAGGTAATACAATTGGCCTAAATACCGGTAGGCTTCGGGTATTTTCCGTTTGGCTGCGAATTCGAGGTAACGTTGCGATTCTTCCAATTCGCCGGTTTCGAAACAGCATACGCCGTACCATTGATTATAAGAAGAATTATTCGGCGAGGTTTTGACCAGTCTGGCAAAAGCCGGTTTCGCTTTTTCGTATTCGCCTTGGTTGTATAATTTTTTCGCCTGGTCCAGGCTCTGCGCCCGAAGCTCCGGCATCATCAGGAAGAAGCCTGCCAGTAAAAGAATTTTATATCCGAATCCTTTCATATTCCTGTTTAAAGCTGTTTACTAATCTCGATTCAAAGGTAGTAATATTTTTAGTCGAACCCTATAGGGAATCGTAAAATTCCTCTAATTTTGCAGCCGGTTGATTTCTATGGCACACTTAACAGAAACAGAACTCCTTTACCGCAAAATAGAACGGAAGGTTATGAAAGCCATCTGCGACTACGGTATGATTACCGATGGCGACCGTATCCTTATCGGTCTTTCGGGAGGCAAAGACTCGCTGGCATTAACCGAGTTATTAGGGCGGCGCATGCGGATACACCGTCCGAAATTCGAGGCGGTAGCGGTTCACATCGTGACGACGAATATTCCGTACCGTACCGATATGGCGTACCTCGAAGCGCATGCGGCGCAGTACGGAATCCCGTTTACGGTGCAGGAAACGGCGTTCGACCCGGCTACCGACCACCGGAAATCGCCGTGTTTCCTATGTTCGTGGAACCGGAGAAAAGCGCTTTTCGAAACGGCGAAGGCTCACGGATGTAATAAAATCGCACTCGGACATCATCAAGACGATATATTACAAACGTTGTTGATGAACATGACTTTCCAGGGGGCTTTCGGCACCATGCCTCCCTGCCTGAAAATGGACAAATTCGATATGACGATTATACGCCCGTTGTGCCTCGTGGAAGAAAAAGAAATCCGGCGAATCGCCGAATGGAGAGGGTACAAAAAGCAAGTAAAAAGCTGCCCGTACGAAGAATCGTCGTCGCGCCCCGATATGAAAGAAATCCTGCAACGGCTGGAAGAAATCAATCCGCACGCCCGCTACAATCTATGGGGAAGCATGACGAATATCCAACCCCTTTATTTACCCCTTAAACAAAAATAGCTATGCAAGGCTTATTTACCATCCTGCTGTTAATCGTTTCGAATATTTTTATGACATTCGCCTGGTACGGACACCTCAAAATGCGCCAACAATTTACCTGGTTCGACCATTTGCCGGTAATCGGAGTGATTATTTTCAGTTGGGCTATCGCCTTTTTCGAGTATTGCTGCCAGGTACCGGCCAACCGGATCGGGTTCCGCGAAAACGGCGGTCCGTTCAGCTTGATCCAGCTGAAAGTAATCCAGGAGGTGGTTACCTTAGTGGTTTTCGTCGGATTCAGCACGCTGGCCTTTAAAACGGAGTCGCTCAAATGGAACCATGCAGTGGCTTGCTTGCTGCTGGTAGCCGCCGTTTACCTGGTTTTCAAGAAATAAGATATTTCCTTATCTTTGCTCTTCGAACCGAATACGAATAAATAAGAAATGAAAAACAGAGTGCTTTTTCTGGCGGCTACCTTCCTGGGGTTCCTTCCCGTTTTTGTTATACAAAAACCGGTATTCATGGTATACCATCACCAGTTAGCGTCGGCCTCGACGCTAACTGATTACCTGAAGGTAATCGCCCACGGTCTTACGCTCGACCTCAGTATCGCCGGATATCTCACCATCGTTCCGTTTTTATTGATTCTACTTTCGGTTTGGGTAACGGGGCCGTATCTCAAAGCGGCTCTAAAAGGTTACTTTTTATTCGCAGCGGTCGTTATCGCCGCCATTTTCAGCCTCGACATCGAACTATATTCGTACTGGGGTTTCCGGCTCGACACCACTCCTTTCTTTTACCTGAAAACACCGAAAGACGCCCTGGCCAGTATCCCTCTACGGGCTTTCTTTACCCAAACGGTGTTGTTCATCGTGTATGCCGCTGCCATTGGCTGGTTCTTTTGGAAAGTGATCGTACCCCTTTTAAAAGAAAAACCGGTACGCCGCCGGCTCACGGGTTCTCTTATTTTACTGCTTTGCGGCGGCATTTTGTTTATTCCCATCCGGGGCGGCCTTTCCGTTTCCACTGCGAACGAAGGACGGGCGTATTTCAGCACCGATTTATTTCTGAATCATGCGGCCGTAAATCCTTGTTTCAGCTTGCTGGCTTCCGTATGGCGGGAACACGATTTCGCTTCCCAATATCAGTTTCTCCCCGAAAACGAACGGAAAGAAGTTTTCGAAATGTTAACAGATATTCCGTCGCCAGGCGATACGTTACAATTATTAAATACGCCGCGTCCCAACATTGTACTCGTGTTAATGGAAAGTTTTTCGGCAAACGCTATCGAGGTATTGGGGGGCGAACCGGGTATCACGCCGAACCTGAACCGGTTAAGCCGGGAAGGTATCCTGTTCGACCGGTTTTATGCCAATTCGTTCCGCACCGACCGGGGACTGGTTTCGGTACTGAACGGCTACCCGGCACAACCGACCACTTCCATTATGAAATATCCCATGAAAAGCCAGTCGTTACCGTCGATTGCCCGGGTATTGGACAGTGTAGGGTATCGTACGAGCATGACTTACGGCGGGGATATTAACTTTACGAACATGCAGTCGTACTTTTATGCTTCGGGCTATCAGCAAATTACGGCCGACCGCGATTTTCCGTTGAAAGACCGCCTTTCGAAATGGGGTGCCAACGACAATGTAACGTTTCCGCATTTATTGGAAGAAATAAAACGCGACAGCGACGGTGCTCCTTTTTTCAAGACGTTTCTTACGCTGAGCAGCCACGAGCCGTTCGAGGTGCCGTTTCACCATATAGACGATTTATACCTGAACTCGGTGGCTTTTACCGACAGTTGCATCGGAAGTTTTATCGATAGCCTGAAAGCATTGCCGGTATGGAACCATACGCTGGTAATCTTGCTTTCCGACCACGGGTTTCTATATCCGTACGGTATTTCCCATTACGACCCTAAGCGACAAAAAATGCCTATGCTCTGGCTGGGCGGAGCGCTTACGGCTCCGCGGGTTATCTCGGATTATGCTTCGCAAATCGACCTGGCCGCTACGTTACTGGCGCAGATGCAACTGGATGCATCCGCTTTCTGTTTCAGCAAGAACATCGTTAATCCGGCTTCGCCTAAATTCGCTTTTTATACATTCCCGAACGGCTTCGGGTTTATCGACTCTACCGGCACCTCGGTATACGACTGCGAAAGCGACCGCCTTTTAATCGACGAGCCTCACGAGGAAGCACAAACCCGCATGCTCAAAGGAAAAGCGATGTTGCAAACGCTTTACCGGGATTTGGGAGCACGGTAACCCGCTTTGCTGCGAACAAGAGCTATCCACTTATTAAGAAGAATCGCAAACAGGTAGTTTTCACATCCCTTTTGTATTTATATCTGAAACATTCCTTCGGAAATACAATTTACCGGCGAAAAACAGGGAGGATTTCAGGGCTTCATGCGGC
>DBGBSM010000554.1:0-8040 GCA_048468815.1 Parabacteroides sp. | reverse complement strand
GTTATATATTTATTAAACGAATCGAATCGCGATATGAAAAAGAAAATATTGTTTGTTTGCCTCGGCAATATCTGCCGCTCGCCGTCGGCGGAGGGAATTATGAAGAAGTTGGTGCGCGAAGCCGGATTGGATGCGGAAATCGAAGTGGATTCGGCCGGCCTCATCGGGTACCACGAAGGCGAATTGCCCGACCCGCGTATGCGGAGCCATGCTTTCCGGCGGGGCTATACGCTCGACAGCCGCTCGCGCCCGGTACAACCGTCGGATTTCGATACGTTCGATTACCTTATCGGGATGGACGACCGGAATTACGACGAGCTGCGCCGCCTGGCTCCCGATACGGATTCGATGCGGAAGGTACACCGCATGGTGGAGTATTCGCGCCGCTACGCCCACGACCACGTGCCCGACCCGTACTACGGCGGCACGGATGGTTTCGAGCTGGTACTCGATTTACTGGAAGACGCCTGCGCCGGCCTGCTCGAAGAACTGGCCGCTTCTTGCCGGTAACTGGCGTAGGTGGGGTGAGGACAAATCTGTATGTTCTTCGTTTTTTCTTATTTCGATAAGGAATTTTTTCGGTTTTCCTGAGCATATAAACTGTATTCTTAGCCTACGGATATAAATCCGCAGGTTGCGGATATATATCCTAAGGTTGCGAATTTATATTCGCAGCCTAAGAATACAGTTTTCTTTTGCACGAACGGAAGAAAAATGGGTCGGGACTCGGGTTTTCTTTCCGGGGAAAGAAACAAAGGCTTTCTTTTTCGCTCGCCGCGAGGGTGTCTGCCGACGGCTTTGTTTCTTTTCGCTGAAAGAAACAAAGGTGGAAAAGGCTTTCTTTGCGAAGGCTGGTTTTTCTCCTTACCGGGGCGGTTTAGGCCGTTACCACGGCGGGTCTTCATTTTTTTCTCTTGAAAGAAAAAAACGAAGCAAAAAAAGTTCAAGGGCTGACACCTCGCTCGCTAAAAATGGCACTCCGCTCACTGAAGGCCCCGAACTCGCTCGCTTCGCTCCCTCAAACAGCGTGGCCTTCCGGGCGTTCGCTCCGTACCATTTTCTTCACGCTCTCTCACTGAGGCCCGGGGTTCCATACGAGGTGGGCGGTTCTTTTTAAAAAGAACGTTTGAAGAAAACGTTGCTTCTTTGCGAAGTCTGGCTTTCTTCTTCACCTGCCGGTTTAGGCCGTTACCACGGCGGGTTTTCATTTCTTTTGCCTTGACGCAAAAGAAACGAAACAAAGAAAATCCCGAGTAAGAGAGGCAGTAGCCAAACTTGTTTGGATAATGCCGAGCGTGAGGGATTTATGCAAAAAGTCAAGGGCTCACCTCACTCTCGCTACATCCCGTCCTTCGTTCGCTAAAAGCCCCGAACTCGCTCCTTGCAGGAGCTCAAACAGCGTGGCTTTTTTAACGCTCGCTCAGGCCGGTCTGCTTAACGCTTCGCTCGGGAAGGCCCTTTCCCGCTCCATAGCCGCTCGGGCACCGGCTCGGCATCTTCAGCGCCGAGAAGAGGTGACAGCTTATTGCTCATGGGGCTTTATACGATGGGGGTTCCAGTTTGCTGTAAAACGTCTATTGACAATTATATATGCTGACAATATATATGCTGATAATTATATATGTATAGCAGATTAACTTGTTTGTATCGTATAAAAAGGAAGTTTTACCACATTGAAAAGGCTTGACCTTTTCGCATAAAACGGCAGTTCTACCGTATGGTATAAAGCTGGCCCCTTCGTATGGAACCCCGGGCCTCAGTGAGAGAGCGTAAAGAAAATGGTACGAAGCGAACGCCCGGAAGGCCACGCTGTTTGAGGGAGCGTAGCGAGCGAGTTCGGGGCCTTCAGTGAGTGGAGTGCCATTTTTAGCGAACGAGCGTTAGCCCTTGAACTTTTTTTGCTTCGTTTTTTTCTTTCAAGAGAAAAAAATGAAGACCCGCCGTGGTAACGGCCTAAACCAGCCTGGTAAGGAGAAAAGCCAGCCTTCGCAAAAAAAGCCTTTTCTACCTTTGTTTCTTTCAGCAGAAAGAAACAAAGCCGTCGGCAGACGCCCTCGCGGCAAGCGAAAAAGAATGCTCTTTGTTTCTTTCCGCAGAAAGAAACAAATAAGCCACCAAGATACTGTGCTCGAACAATAAAAAACAATCGAAATACTATGACGGATAAAGAAATGAATTATGCAATCGGCATCGATTTGGGAGGTACTTCGGTGAAGTATGCCCTGGTAAGCGAGACAGGCGAAGTACTTTTCGGAGGAAAGCTGCCGTCGCAGGCATCGGTTTCGGCCGGGACGGTGATGGAACAGGTAGCAAAAGCAGCCCGAACGGTAAAAGAGGAAGCGGCGAAAAGGCACTGCACCCTGAAAGGCATCGGGTTGGGTACGCCGGGAATCGTAGACGAAACGAACCGCATCGTGCTGGGTGGCGCGGAGAATATAACCGGGTGGGAAAACATCGACCTCGCTTCGTTTCTGGAAGAACAGACAGAGCTACCCGCCGTTATCGGTAACGATGCCAACCTGATGGGGCTCGGCGAAACGAAATACGGAGCCGCCCGAGGATGCAGCCACGTAGTCTTCTTAACCGTAGGCACCGGTATCGGAGGCGCCGTGATTATCGACGGGAAGCTGTTCAACGGCTATGCCAACCGGGGCACCGAGTTGGGACATGTACCGTTAATCGCAACCGGCGAGCGCTGCGCCTGCGGAGCGACGGGATGCCTGGAACACTACGCCTCGACGGCTGCCTTAGTGCGACGTTTCGGCACATTGGCCGTCCGCGAAGGCTTGCCGGTAGCAGGCGAAACGAACGGCGAACTGATTGTCCGGTTATACCGGCAAGGCGTGCCGCTGGCCGTGAAGTGCATGCAAGAACATTTCTATTACTTAGGCCGGGGCATCGCCGGCTTTATCAATATCTTCAGCCCGCAACGGGTAATAATCGGCGGCGGCCTGTCCGAAGCGGGCGATTTTTACCTCGAAAACCTGAAACGGGTGGCAGCCGAGAACACGATTCCCGACTGCGCCCGAAACACGGAAATCGTAAGCGCCGTATTAGGAAACGAAGCCGGATGTATCGGCGCCGCTTCGCTGGTGCTGTAACCCGACCGACCGAACGATTCAAGCAAACAAAATACGTATGAAAAAGAAATTCCGCATCGCACTGGCCGCCGCGCTATTCCCGCTCGGAGCGGCCGTCGCCCAACCCGCCGTAATCCGCGCCACGGCCCCCACCCTGATGAACGAAGTGCGCGTATCCCCTTCGCCGGCCGACGGCGAACAGGTACAGGTAAACCCGCCCCGCCTGATGTGGCCCGACAAATATCCGCACCTCGGCGCCGTGCTCGACGGCGTGCCGGGACAAGTAAACGGAAAGCCGGCCGTAACGTACCGCCTCCGCCTTTCGCAAGACTCCACATTCCGACGCGACGTAATCGCCGGCGAGCGCGCCTGGGCGTTCTTCAATCCGTTCCGGCCGTTGGCGCCGGGCAAGTGGTACTGGCAGCACGCCTACGTAACCCCGCAGGGAAACGAGGAATGGTCGGCCGTATACCGCTTCACGGTGGCTGAAAACGCACGGAGCTTCAATCCGCCTTCCCTCGAAGAAGTGTTGAACCGGTACCCCGCCACGCATCCGCGGGTATTGCTCGATGCGGCCGACTGGGAAGAAATCAGGCGGCGCAACCGCGATAACCCGGAAGCGCAAGGGTATATAACCAAAGCGGAACGGTGCATCGCTTCACCGCTGAAACACTTGCAGGAAGAAATCGACACCGCGCACGTGGTTACGCTTACCGACAAGGTAAAGCGTAAATCGGCACTTATCCGGGAAAGCCGGAAAATCGTCGACCGCGAAGAGGCGAACGTCGAAGCGCTGGTGCGCGCCTATCTATTGACCGGCGATGAGAAATACTACCGCGAAGGCATCGGCCGCCTTTCCGAAATCCTTTCCTGGCGTACGAACCGGTACTTTGCGGGCGACTTCAACCTCGGCACCCTGCTTTCGCTGTGCACGTCGGCTTACGACGGATTCCACAACCTGCTCTCGCCGGAAGAAAAACAGCTCCTGACGGAAAATATCCGCATCATCGGCGATAAGTTTTACCGGGAATATGTAAACCACCTCGAGAACCGGATTGCCGATAACCACGTGTGGCAAATGACGTTCCGCATCCTCACCATGGCGGCGTTCGCCACGGTGGGCGAAATACCCGAAGCCTCGGTGTGGGCCGATTATTGCTACAACGAATGGATTTCGCGCCTGCCGGGACTGACCCGCGACGGCGCCTGGCACAACGGCGACTCGTATTTCCATGTAAATATCCGCACGTTGATAGAAGTGCCGGCTTTTTTCTCCCGCATCTCGGGATTCGACTTTTTCGCCGACCCGTGGTATAACCGGAATGCGCTGTATGTGATTTACCAGCAACCGCCGTTCTCCAAGTCGGGCGGACACGGCAATTCGCACGAAGGGCAGCGCACGCCCAGCGGCGCCCGGGTAGGCTACGCCGATGCCTTGGCACGCGAATGCAACAACCCGTGGGCGGCCGCGTACGTGCACGAAATCATGCAGGAAGACCCGGCTATCCTCTCGAAAGCATTCGAAGCCAAGCCGGCCGATTTGACCTGGTACCGGTGTATCACGCCTAAGGCGCGGCCGCCGTATACCCGGCATTTATCGGAACTGCCGCCCTGCAAGGTATTCAACGAAACGGGTACGGCTCTGATGCACACCGCCATAGGCCGGCATGCGGAAAACGCGATGCTGTCGTTCCGGAGCAGTCCGTACGGCTCCACTTCGCACGCATTGGCCAACCAGAATGCCTTTAATACGTTTTACGGCGGCCAGGCTGTTTTCTACAGCAGCGGCCACCGCACCGGCTTTACCGACGACCATTGCATGTACGCCTACCGGAACACCCGCGCCCACAACACCCTGTTAGTAAACGGCATGGGACAGAAAATCGGCACGGAAGGATACGGATGGATACCGCGTTACTACGAGGGGGCAGAAATTTCGTACGTAACGGGCGATGCTTCCAACGCATACGGCAAAGTGGTTTCGCCCCTTTGGCTGGAACGGGGCCGCTTATCGGGCACCCGGTATACGCCGGAAAACGGCTGGGACGAGAACAAGCTCGACCTTTTCCGCCGCCACATCGTGCAATTGGGGCGTACCGGTTTGTTCGTGGTATACGACGAACTGGAGGCCGCCGAACCGGTGGAATGGAATTACCTGCTGCATACGGTGGAGCTGCCGATGGAAATCAGCGGGAAAGGAAACGCTTTGCGCATCGCCGCACAAAACAAGGCCGGAGGGGTATCGGTAGCGCATTTGTACGCCTCGTCGCAAATGACCTACACGCAAACGGATACTTTTTTCGTAGCGCCGGTGGACTGGAAGCAACGCCTGGGCAAGCCGCTTTCCAACCATTTTCATTTTACGGCTACGGCTGCCCGCGCCCGGACGGCCCGTTTCCTGAACGTGTTGGACGTGCATGGCGACAACCGCCCCGATATCCGGGTGGAACGCGCCGGAAACCGGATTACGGCCGCCAGCTGGGTAATCGAATGTAACCTCTCCGGCGAAGGAAAGGCCTTCCTGCGCGTGGAAAACAAGCAGAAAGGCGTATCGCTGAAGTTCGATTACGACGCCAACGGCGGTGCTACCGTTGTAACGGATTACATCGACGGGCAGAAGGTAGAAAAGCGGCTTACCGATGTGCTGCCCGATTTCGAGATATAAGGCGTTCGCCGTTTCTTCCGGCCTGCGCCCGGCCTGGCGGCCGGAAAGAATGGCCGGGCATGAGTCTCCGACGGATACGGACGGAAGGGGTTAGCGCGAAACAACGTATCCGGAATCTTCTTTTATGCGGCGCAAAAATTCCGTAGCGCTACATAAAAACTGTATCCTTAGGCTGCGGATATATATCCGCAGCTTAAGAATATATATTCGCAGCCTAAGAATATATATTCGCAACCTAAGAATACACTTTTTTATGTACGCAAAAAAAGAAAAGCAAGGCACGAACCGGATTTTATCCGGGCAACGCCCGAAGAGTAGCCGGCGGCCGGAAGTCGTGCGGTATCGGAAAATAAAGCTTTTCCCTGGCCTTACCCTGCGGCTGTTGCCGGGAAGCAGCTAAAAACGACAAGCCGTTTAACACGACACTACAAACCGGGCCGGCGTAGTAACGCGGAAACACAGCGGAAGCCGTTCCATAAAAAAAGCCTGTCGGACAAGGAAATGTCCCACAGGCTTTTTCAATATAACCGGGTACCGGCCGGTTAGTCTACATTCAGCGTAATCCGCTTGAATGCGGTAACCGTAAGGTCTTTGTTTTGCTTTTTGAGGTACTGGTCGATGGTTTCTTTGGCATCCTTGATGAAAGCTTGTTGCAACAGCGTATTTTCCTGATAGTATTTGTTCAGGCCGCCCTGTGCGATGCGTTCGATCAGGTTTTCGGGCTTGCCGGCTTCGCGGGCTTTGTCGCGTGCGATTTCCAGTTCCTTTTCGATAATTTCGGCAGGCACTTCTTCCGGACGAACCGCTACGGGATTCATGGCGGCAACCTGCATGGCTACGTCGCGGGCAACCTGCCGCTCTACGCCTTCCTGGTTGAATGCCACTACGGTAGCCAGTTTGTTCCCCGGGTGGATGTACGATACGATGGTGGGACCCTGAACGAAACCGTATTCGCCTAATTCCATCTTTTCGCCCGTTACGCCGATTTTGTCGGTAATGAGGCTTTGAATCGAGCTGCCGTCGATTTCGAGGGCAAGCAATTCTTCTTTCGTCTGCGGCTTAGCGGCGAGGGCTTTGTCGAGAATCGACTGGGTAAGCGCTACGAAATCGGCGTTCTTCGCTACGAAGTCGGTTTCGCATTTCAAAGCGACTACGGCAGCAAAATCGCCGTTTTCGCCGGCCAGTACGCAACCTTCCGATGCTTCGCGGTCGGAACGCTTGGCGGCTACCGCCTGTCCTTTCTTACGAATAATTTCCATGGCTTTGTCGAAATCGCCATTCGCTTCGTTCAATGCATTTTTGCAATCCATCATCCCCGCTCCGGTCATTTTCCGCAAGTGGGTAATATCTGCCATTGTTACTGCCATAATTTATTTCCTTTCTTTATTGTATTTACGGGATTAAAAAAATAATGTGCCGACAGGCAGGTTGCACATGCAAACCGCCGTATCGACACAGTGTATGTTCAGAATCTGTTATTCTTCTTCATCCTTGATGAACTTGTCGGCGACTTTTGCATTCAATGCGTCTTCGTCTTCTTTCTTCGTCCGTTCTTTCCGGATGCCTGATTTCGCTTTCCGTTCTCTCTTGGGAGCTTCGCCTTCGGCCGCTTCGGTATCTACCTTTTCGGCTTTGCGTTCTTCCAGTCCTTCGCGAACGGCTTCGCAAAGCGCACCCAGGATTACGTCTACCGATTTGGTAGCGTCGTCGTTGGCCGGGATAACGAAATCCACTTCATTCGGGTCGGAGTTGGTATCTACCATACCGAATACGGGAATACCCAAGCGGTTGGCTTCGCGTACGGCGATGTGTTCCTTCATCACGTCGATTACGAACAAAGCGGCGGGCAGACGGGTCAGGTCGGCAATAGAGCCTAACGTCTTTTCCAGCTTCGCCCGCTGACGGGTTATCTGCAATTTTTCTCTTTTGGAAAGGTTATCATAAGTACCGTCTTTGGTCATCTTATCGATAGTAGTCATTTTCTTGATAGCTTTCCGGATGGTGGGGAAGTTGGTTAACATTCCGCCCGGCCAACGTTCGATTACGAAAGGCATGCCTATCGACGACGCCCTGTCGGCAACTACTTGCTTGGCTTGTTTCTTGGTAGCTACGAAAAGAACTTTCTTACCGGATTTGGCAATCTGTTTCAAAGCTTCGGCAGCTTCGTCTACTTTAGCAACTGTTTTATATAAATCGATGATATGAATGCCATTGCGCTCCATGAAAATATAAGGAGCCATCGCGGGGTTCCACTTTCTTTTTAAGTGTCCGAAGTGTACTCCGGCTTCTAATAAC
>DBGBSM010000553.1:0-2437 GCA_048468815.1 Parabacteroides sp. | reverse complement strand
AACACGCGCTTCATTCCGCTTTCCGGTAGCAATTATTTGAATCAGGATTTGTAATTTTGTCAGGTAAGCTGAAATAATTACAGATTTAACAGACTACGACATGAAAATCGATGTACAACAGATAAAACAACGTTTTGGAATTATCGGAAACAATGCGGCTTTGAACCGGGCGATCGATGTGGCATTGCAAGTAGCCTCCACCGATTTATCGGTATTGATTACCGGCGAGAGCGGCGTAGGTAAAGAAACGTTTCCCCAGATTATCCACCAGAACAGCCCGCGGAAACACGGCCAGTACATTGCCGTAAACTGCGGAGCCATACCGGAAGGTACGATCGATTCGGAATTGTTCGGTCATGAAAAAGGTTCGTTTACCGGCGCGTTAGCCGACCGGAAAGGCTATTTCGAAGTGGCCGACGGAGGCACCATTTTTCTCGACGAGGTAGGCGAATTGCCTATTCCCACCCAGGCACGGTTGTTACGGGTGCTCGAAACGGGCGAATTTATCAAGGTTGGTTCCTCGAAAGTGCAGAAAACCAATGTGCGCATCGTTGCCGCTACGAATGTAAACCTGGTGGAAGCCGTAAGGAACGGTAAGTTCCGCGAAGATTTGTATTACCGGCTCAGCACAGTGCCCATCCTGGTGCCGCCTTTACGCGACCGGGGCGAAGATACGATATTGTTATTCCGTAAATTTGCCAACGATTGCGCCGAAAAGTACCGCATGCCTACCGTACGGCTCGACGAACAAGCGCGCGAGTTGCTGTTGGCTTACCGGTGGCCCGGAAACGTGCGCGAACTGAAAAACGTAACCGAGCGCCTTTCCGTAATCGAAGAATCGCGTGATATTACGGCCGATGTGCTTAAGTTGTATCTTCCCGATATAAATATGGAAAAATATCCGGTCCTGGTAAAAACGGATAACGAGCAAAAATCGTTTGCCAACGAACGCGAAATCCTGTACCAGGTGTTGTTCGATATGCGTAAAGACGTAAACGACCTTAAAAAATTGGTGCACGACATTATCGGAGGCAATGTGCCCGTACCGGTCGTACCCGGCGAGCAGCCTTATCAGCCGCATACGCATCCTATCCAGTCGGTGCCGGTACACGAAGATATCCAGGATACCGACGAATACGAAGAAGAAGCCATGTCGCTCGAAGACGTGGAAAAGGAAATGATACGGAAAGCTTTGGAGCGACACGGCGGACGCCGGAAAAACGCCGCCAGCGATTTGAAAATATCCGAGCGTACCCTTTACCGGAAAATAAAAGAATATAACCTCGAATAACCTATGTTTAAAAAGAAAACGATACTGCTTTTAACTCTCTGGGCCGTTTTGTTTACCGGATGTTCCATTGCCTATAAGTTCAACGGGGCTTCGATCGATTATACGACGACGAAAACGATTGCCATCCAGGACTTTCCCAACCAGGCACCGTTAGTGTATCCGATGTTCGCCACCAAATTTACTACCGGCTTGCAGGATATTTATATCCGGCAAACCCGTTTGTCGCTCGTGCCGAATAACGGCGACCTCGAAATCGAAGGCGAGATAACCGGATACGAGCTTACACCGGCAGCCGTTACGGAGGAACTGTATGCGTCGCGCACCAAGCTGACCATAACCGTACGGGTACGTTATACCAACCGGAACAAGCCGGAAGACGATTTCGAGCAAAGCTTCTCGGCTTATCGCGAATTCGATAACAACAGCCCTTTTCTCGATGTACAAGCCGAACTGGAAGACCAGATTATAGAAGAGTTGGCCGACCAGATATACAATGCAACCGTAGCTAACTGGTAAAAAAATGACAGGTACAGAATTACTGCAGTGGATGGACGACCCTGCTTTACTTACTACCGATACGCTGGATACCCTTCGGGAAACGGTCGATGATTATCCGTATTTTCATACGGCGCGCATGCTTTATTTGAAAAATATGGAGGTAACCGGTAGCGACGAATTCGGTGCGGAACTCCGCAAAACGGCTGTAGCGGTGCCCGACAGACGCAAATTGTTTATGCTTATCGAAGGGGAGAAATATGAAACCGACTCTGAGCCGGAAATCGTGTGCGAAACTTCGCTGGGCGATACTTTTGCCTTGATCGACGATTACTTGTCGGCTATCCGGGATAAAAACGAGCCGGAGAGCGGGGCTGCGCTTTTGTTTCATCCGTCGGTGTCGTCGGATTATATGTACTGGTCGCTTACCCAAACCCAGACGGCCGGAAACGAGGGCGCCGAAGAGCCGCCTGTTAAGATGAAGCATCAGGAGCTTATCGACGATTTTATCCGGAGCGACGAGCAGGGTGGAACTCATATCGACCTGGCCGGTAACGACGGGAAAGCGGAATATGTTTTTGCTGCTCCGGCCGAAACACCCGCGATGGAAGATACCGGTTGTTTTACCGAAACATTAGCGCGGATTTACAT
>DBGBSM010000552.1:0-1884 GCA_048468815.1 Parabacteroides sp. | reverse complement strand
ATCCATATTCATGACAAGCTTGTATTTGATTTCTGTGGAAGGAAAAGTTATGTAATGCGATGTATGCTGATCCAATGTTATTTTTAGTTTTCCCTCACTCAGTCCATCGGCTATGACTTTTATTCCGAAAAGTGCTTTTTTCATTTCTATGGAGACAGAACCGTTTTCTGCTGGTATGTATCCTGTATATGTTCCGTAGTATTTTTCAAACTCGGGGCGTGTCACAGAAGTTTGGTCTTTCAGTGTTGCTCCGCTGGAAGCAAGAGTATATAAAAATTCAGATGAAGAATATTTAAATGAATTAGTCACAGCTACATTGCCATTTATGGTTGTGAACGGGGAGCCATACCCACCCGTACTATTGCTATATAAGATGTTTTTCCCATTTACTATTAATGCACATACAAACTTGTATTTATATCCTCCCAGTAGCTTTATTTTCATATCTTGTGTATTGTCGAATAATGCATAGGCATATTGTAAATAAAAGTCACTTGAACTTTCATTATCAACCGGACAAGAATATACTTGGATTCCGTATATATCATCATTGGAAGTGCTTTTTGACAAAGGGGATTCTTCAATTTTTACATCTTCATAAGATAGTCCAAAGGGAATAATAAATTCTTTTGAGCTTTCTTCGGGAGAAGGAACTGGGTCTTCGTTACTTCCACAACTGAAACAAGCCAGACTTAGAACTGTTAAAAACAAAATGTTTTTCATGCTATTTATAGTTTAAGTGAGTCTTAATTTATTTATTTGGCAGACAAACACATCAGTACCCGATACATACCATATATCTCATCCATAGGAACATCGAAATCTTTATATTTGGGGGCAGGATTGATTGAATGACATCTGATATGTCCTTCTTTAGAAGATTCCCAAATTTCTTTTACAATAACACCATTAGGGGTATCTAATACAAAGCCCAAGACAGCGGTAAAACGCGGTATGAACGAAAGCGATTACAACGAATATCGGCAGTTGGAACGCGATGCGCAAGGAGATGCCGATCAGTTAGAACTGCTCAATCTGGCCTTTAAAGACCAGGATTTCGTTTTCAACTCCGTTCGCGCCCGCTTTGAGTGGTGGTGTATGCAGATGATGAGCCGGGGCGGCTTCCACCTGTCGGCCAAGAACAACAACGGCGTAGTAACGGCCGAGTTTGTCGGATGTGGTATGCCTTCGAAGAACAAACGTAAATCGTCCGGCGACTGGAGTGTCGCTTCTACGGCAAACGGCTTGCAGGACATCGAAGATACGGTTGTAGCGGCTTCTGCCGAAGGTATTACCATCCGCTACGTTGTAATGCACACGGCAGACTTTACCCTGCTCAAAAAGCAGAAATCGACTTTCGAGACGCTGAAAGCATGGGTAAACAGTTCGTCGAAGCTGCTTGTCACTAAGAAACTCATCAACGAGTACCTGGCCGAGCAGGAAATTCCGGTGCAGATTATCACCGTGAACCCGTCGGTACGTGTTGAAGACAAAGCCCATCGTCGCAAAACCATCAATCCGTGGGAGCGGAGGCGCATCTGCTTCCTGGAAGACCTGAAGGTCGGTAACATCCAGCACGGCCCGATTGCGGCTGAATCGTCCGCCACGCTTCAGAAAACGGCCTTAATGGTAAAGCAGGATTGGATTCTGATTACCAAGTGGTCGGAGCTGGAGCCGTACAAGGAGTGGACGAAAGCCGAGGCGAATGCTTTCCCGGTAGTCGACGATCCGGATGCTATGTTTATCCTTAAAACGGACGGTCGGGATTGGCCGGCAGCGGAAGACACGGAAGGAACGGACAACGTGCCGGCGTTCTTCCTCGGTGAAGAAGTTCCGGAAGAAGACCAAACGGTTCAGGATTTAACCGACGGGGAATAATATGGT
>DBGBSM010000551.1:0-4277 GCA_048468815.1 Parabacteroides sp. | reverse complement strand
GACAAAAATCGATTTCCAAGAGAAGAACAAAGAAAATAAAGGAAACTTCTTCTTACCCAACAAAGAAAAACACCGGCCACTTCGTATGGCCCCTCGGGCCTCGGGCGATGAGCGTTAAGCAGACCGGCTGAAAGAGAGCGTTAAAAAAGCCACGCTGTTTGAGCTCCTGAAAGGAGCGAGTTCGGGGCTTTTAGCGAGCGAAAGCCGGGATGTAGCGAAGCGGACGTAGCCCTTGAACTTTGCATAAATCCCTCACGCTCGGCATTATCCAAACAAGTTTGGCTACTGCCTTGCTTAATCGGGATTTTCTTTGCTTCGTTTCTTTGGTTCAAGCCAAAGAAATGAAGACCGCCGGTAGGCGCCGTCGGCAGACGCCTCGCGGCGAGCGAAAAAGAAAGCCCTTCGCGGCGAGTAAAAAGCACCCGCCGTGGTAACGGCCTAAACCGGCAGGTGAAGAAGAAAACCAGCCTACCGAGGCTAAACAAAGAAAAATACTTTGTTATGTACTGTGATTATCAAGTAAAGATAGTACAACCCGAAAGCAGAAGCGAGTTTACCCCACTATGCCGAGGCGCAGCCTATCTTCGATTCTTTATAAAACGACACGCATATATATATTATAAACGATGACAGATTCGATACAACCGACCGACTTACCTGTAAAATGGCAACGCATCCGGCAAGCCATGCAACAAGCACACGCAGACGGCTGCCTGCTTACGGTAGACGTAAACTTATATTACGTTACCGGCACGATTTTCAGCGGCTACGCGTACTTCCCCGCCGAAGGCGAGCCACACTTCTTCGTTAAACGCCCCGTAGGAATCGAGGGCGAGCGCATCCATTACATCCGGAAACCCGAGCAAATGCCCGGCATCTTCGCTTCGGCCGGATTGCCCATGCCCCGCAAACTGCTGCTCGAAGGCGACGAACTCGCCTACAACGAGTACGTACGCTTGCTGAGCGCATTCAATCCAGCCGAAACGGGCAACGCCACGTCGATGCTACGGGCGTTGCGGGCCATCAAAACGCCGTGGGAAATAGGCCAGATACGGCAAGCCGCACGGGCGCACGAAGCTACCTATCGGACGATACCCGAATGCTTCCGTCCGGGCATGACCGACTTGCAGTTCCAGTACGAAATAGAAAAGCGGATGCGCGAAAACGGCTCGTTCGGCTTGTTCCGCGCTTTCGGGGCGAACATGGACATTTTTATGGGAAGCATCCTGGCCGGCGACAATGCGCAAACCCCATCGGCATTCGATTTCGCTTTGGGTGGAGCCGGCATGCACCCGTCGGTGCCGTTAGGCGCCAACGGCACCTTATTGAAAGAAGGTACCGCCGTAATGGTAGACATGGCCGGCAACTACACGGCTTATATGACCGATATGACGCGCGTATACTCGGTAGGCCGACTAAGCGAAACAGCCTATAAAGCCCATCAGACCGCTTTAACGATACAAGCGGAAATCATGCAGGCCGCCCGCCCGGGCGTATGCTGCGCCGACGTGTACGCGATAGCGGCGCGGATTGCCGCCGAGGAAAAACTTTCCGGCTATTTTATGGGCACCGCCCAGCAAGCCAAGTTCGTAGGGCACGGCGTAGGGATTCAAATCAACGAGTTGCCGGTATTCACGCCGCGCTCGAAAGAAGTACTGGAGCCGGGCATGGTATTTGCGCTGGAGCCCAAGTTCGTTATTCCCGGCACCGGGGCGGTAGGCATCGAGAACACGTTCCTGGTAACGGAAAGCGGCATCGAGAAAATCACGCAGTTCGAAGAAGAAATCATCGCGCTGCCAGGCTGACCCGGCCGCCGCGACACCCGTATCCGGCCTATCTGCCGGGACGAACCGGCCGGCACCACAACACACACTTATTAAAAACAGTAAATTATACTCATCATGAAAAAAACGACATTTTTTCTTTTAGCAGCGTGCCTCAGCATCTTCGCTCCGGGCAACGCCGCCGACGTAACCGGCGTGAAACCGGTAAAAAACGTCATCGTACTGATTCCCGACGGCACCTCCCTGGCCGCCGTATCGCTGGCCAGGTGGAAACAGTGGTACGAAAACCCCGACAAGCCGAACTTGTTTATCGACCCGTACCTGTGCGGTACGGTACGCACCCATTCGTCGAACGCACCCATCGGCGACTCGGCTCCCACCACTTCGTGCTATATGACCGGGGTTCCGAGCATCACCGGGTTTGTTTCCACCTATCCCTGGCACGACGGCGATAACAACATTTACCCTACCGATTCCGCCCGCGCCTACCAACCGTTGATTACGGTACTCGAAGCGGCGAAGATACTGCAAGACAAAGCGACCGGCCTGGTATTTACCTGCGAGTTTCCGCACGCCACGCCGGCCGACTGCTCGGCCCACAGCTACAAACGGGGCAAATACGAATGGATTGCGCCGCAGATGGTGCATAACGACATCGACGTGGTAATCGGCGGCGGCACCTCGTTGCTCGACGACGGCATGAAAGCCTATTTGCAAGCGAACGGTTACGGGGTGATTTTAGACGACATCGACGGCTTCCGCGCGTACGAAGGCGACAAAATGTGGAGCCTGTTCTGCCCGAAAGAGATGCCGTACGACATCGACCGCGACCCGGCGAAGATTCCTTCGCTGGAAGAAATGACACGCAAGGCGATTGAAAAATTGTCGGACGACGAAAACGGTTTCTTCCTGATGGTGGAAGGCAGTAAAGTAGACTGGGCCGCCCATGCGAACGACCCGGTAGGGGTAACGACCGATTTCCTGGCGTTCGACCGTGCCTGCGGCGCCGCGCTCGAATTCGCCCGTGAAAACGGCGAAACGGCGGTCGTTATCCTGCCCGACCACGGCAACAGCGGCCTCAGCATCGGCCGGGCCAGTTGCGGCGGTTACGACAAACTTACCAAAGACCAGCTTTTCCATCAACTGAGCCAGTACAAGCTTACCGCCGAAGGGTTCGCCCGAAAACTGAACAGCCAACCGGCTTCGGAAGTACAAAACATCTTCCGGAAATATGCCGGATTCGAACTGAACGAAGCCGAATTGAAGGCTTTATACCATTGTAAAGGCTACCAAAACAGCCCCATCCCGGAAAACGAACGAAGCGAAAAGGGAGTAGAACCTTCTTTATACAGCGGTTCGCTCAACTCGTTCCTTTCGAAACTCATCACGTCGAAAACCTGTATCGGATTCACCACGGGCGGCCATACCGGCGAAGAAGTATTCCTGGCTGCTTACCACCCGCAGGATACCCGGCCTTTCGGCATGCACACGAACATCGAAATCAACCGGTACCTGTGCGCCTTGTTCGGGTTGGAAGGCAAGCTCGACGAACTGACCGAAGAACGGTTCGCCCGGCACCAGGATGTATTCGACGGATACAAATATGAAATCGTTCCGGCCGGCGAAAAGAACCCGTTTCCTACCCTCGTGGTTAAAAACAAAAAGAAAAAGCTGGAAATTCATCCGTTCACGAATATAATAAAAACAAAAAACGGCGAAGTAAAACTCAACTCGGTAATCGTATACGTAGATAAAAACAACACCTTTTACCTACCCTCCTCTCTCCTTGATTTTCTAAGGTAGCGAGTCATTTTACACGGTTCGGAATACATCAAAAAAGAACGAATAAAAGCTCTTTTTTGATGTATTCTGTTTTATTTCCAGCTACTACACAGCGATTTATAGTTTCAGCCATTAACATATATTTCACATAAAATTATTGTACTTGGGAGGGAGGGATTTATATTTGCACAGACTTTAGCAGGTACGGATAAACATTTATAAACACGCCTGAGCGCTAACTTTCAAATCCGCTTATCCGCATCGTTACGTTAAAATGATAAATTAATCTGTTTATACCTATAAAAAGTAATTCATTATGAACAAACATGTATTGGAAGGTATAGTAAGTATCTGCCTGGCTCTCACTCTTCCGGCCTGTCAAACCGTACGGCAAACGCCGCAAGGAAACAGCGATTCGTCGCCGGCCGTAACCGGCGAGCAAGACGGAAGCGCTACCGACGGCTCTTTAGTACGTCACACAGCCGTTCCGTTACTCCAGGTCGACGCCTCCACCGTTTACCAGCAAATGCTTACCTATATCGCGTCCGAAACCAATACCACCCCGCAAATCCAGGCCGAACAGCTCACCGTATTTATCGACTTTCCGGCAGCCGGTACCGCCATCAATTCCAAATACGGCAACAATCCGCAGGAACTCAATAAACTGAAAACGCACCTGGGCCGTTTCGTAAACAACCCGGACAACCGGAT
>DBGBSM010000550.1:0-3696 GCA_048468815.1 Parabacteroides sp. | reverse complement strand
TTGGGAAACCTATAAACTGCCCGAGATTTATCAGCAATTGATTGCTGCCGATAACGTGCTTCGCGAACTGAAAGTAACCGAAACCGTAAGCGTATCGGGCGACTCGGTTGCCGTAGAAATCGGCGATTCGTCGGCGCTGGCGCAAGCTCATACCAGCGAAGCCGATTCGTTACTGGCCGAAATCGGAAAAGATAATGCCGCTCCCGCTGCGCAATCCATGGAAGAATTCGCCAAAGAACACCCGCTGTTCGCCCTGTTGCAGATCAACCAGTATCAAGGGCAATTGGCGCCGAGCGCTATCGTGGGTATGGCCAAAGGGTCCGATATTCCCAAAATCAACGAGTATCTCTCGATGAAGCAGGTAAAAGACGTATTGCCGCGTAACCTCTCTTTGAAATGGGGCGTTAAGCCGGTAGACGAAAAAGAAATTTACTACGAATTGTATGCGATTAAAGCCACCAACCGCGACGGTAGCCCGGCGTTGGGCGGCGACGTGGTAACCGATGCGCGCGACGAGTTCGAGCAACAAGGCGGCCGTACCAATCCCGGCGTAAGCATGACGATGAATGCCGAAGGCGCGAAAGCCTGGGCGCGTTTGACGAAGGAAAATATCAACCGCCAGGTAGCTATCGTGCTCGACGATATGGTTTATTCGGCGCCGAACGTACAGGTAGAGATTACCGGCGGACGTTCGTCTATCACGGGTCACTTCACTCCCGAAGAGGCGAAAGACTTGGCCAACGTGCTGAAATCCGGTAAAATGGCCGCATCCGTACGTATCGTACAGGAAGACGTGGTAGGCCCGTCGTTAGGACAGGAAGCCATTACCGCCGGGGTAATTTCGTTTATCCTCGCTTTGGTATTGCTGATGATTTATATGTGTGCCGCCTACGGCATCGTTCCCGGTATGATTGCCAACGGAGCGCTGGTGGTGAATATCTTCTTTACGATGGGAGTGCTCGCTTCGTTCCAGGCCGTGCTTACGTTGTCGGGTATCGCCGGTATGGTACTTACCCTGGGTATGGCTGTAGATGCGAATGTGCTGATTTACGAGCGCGCCAAGGAAGAACTCCGGGCCGGAAAGAATATCAAGAAATCGATCGAAGACGGTTATAAAAACGCTTTCTCCGCCATCTTCGACTCCAACCTTACCACTATCATTACGGGTATCGTATTGTTCTATTTCGGAACAGGGCCTATCCGCGGATTCGCCACTACGTTGATTATCGGTTTGGTGGCCTCGTTCATCACGGCCGTATTCTTAACCCGTATCGTGTACGAAGGATTGCTGGCCAAGGGCAAGTTACAAAACCTTACTTTCACCACTTCGTTAACGAAGGATTTGCTGGTCGACCCGAAAATCAATTTCCTCGGCAAGCGGAAAGTAGGATACCTGGTTCCCGTGATTTTTATCTTGCTGGGCGCCGTAGCCTTGTTTACCGTAGGGCTGAACAACGGTATCGACTTTACCGGCGGACGTAACTACATCGTACGGTTCGACCAACCGGTTAAGACTGCCGAGGTGCGCGACTTGCTGGCTCCCGAGTTAGACGGCGCCGTGAGCGTAATTACCATCGGTTCGCAAGACCAGGTGCGTATCTCTACCAACTACAAGATTGCCGATAACCACCCCGATGTGGATTCCGAAATCGAAAGCCGTTTGTACGACGGGTTGAAGAGTTTGCTTCCTGCAGGTACTACGCTCGACCAGTTTACGGGTTCGTATATACAAAGTTCGCAAAAGGTAGGGCCGAGTATGGCCGACGACATCAAGAACGCCGCTATCCTGGCCGTTATCTTTTCGATGATCTGTATGGCTATCTATATCCTGCTCCGGTTCCGCGACATCGCGTTTTCGCTGGGCGTACTGGCTTCCGTGTCGATTACCACGTTCGCCATTATCGGGGCATATGCCTTGTTATGGAAGGTCATGCCGTTCTCGATGGAAATCGACCAAACGTTTATCGCGGCTATCCTTACCATTATCGGGTACTCGGTGAACGATACCGTGGTGGTATTCGACCGTATCCGCGAAACGATGGCTATCTATCCGAAGCGCGACCGCTTCCAGGTGATTAACGATGCCTTGAACTCTACCTTGTCGCGTACGTTCAGTACGTCGCTGAGTACGTTGATCGTGGTGTTGTGTATCTTTATCCTGGGCGGCAGCACGATCCGGAGCTTTACGTTCGCCATCCTGCTGGGTATCGTCATCGGTACGTATTCTACGTTGTATGTGGCCACTCCGGTTGCTTACGAGGTAATGAAACACTACACCCGGAAATCGAAAGACGAAAAAGCGGCTTAACCTATAGCACGCTACGAATAAAAAGCGGGCTGTTCTTCTGTATAAAGGGGAACGGCCCGTTTCTTTTTTATCCCGCGGTAACGCCAACCGGTAAAGAACCGTTCGTTATCGTAGCCTGTTATAGTAAACAAGGAACGATTCATTTGGCGTTCAGCCTCCGTTACGTGGCGGAAAAGTTGTATTTTTGTTCAAGAGAAATGAAAGATAGTATGAAGATTGTAGTATTAGACGGTTATTCTTTGAACCCGGGTGATTTGTCCTGGAAAGATATGGAAGAGTTAGGCGAGTGTACCGTATACGATCGTACACAGCCTGCAGAGGTAATCGGGAGGGCAAAAGAGGCGGATGCTATTCTTACCAATAAAGTGGCTATTAGGAAGGACGTGATGGATGCATTGCCCCGTTTGAAGTACATCGGCGTATTAGCCACCGGTTATAATGTAATCGACATCGAAGCGGCTAAAGCGCGCGAGATAACGGTAACGAATATCCCGTCATACAGCACCGACTCGGTGGTGCAAATGGTATTTGCCCATCTGCTGAACCGTTCCAATCGGGTAGCCCATTACACCGAAGAGGTGCGTGCCGGCCGTTGGACAGAGAGCGCTGATTTCACCTTCTGGGATACCCCGCTTTTCGAATTGAGTGGTAAAACGTTCGGCATAGCCGGGTTGGGACATATCGGCATGGCGGTGGCCAAGGTAGCGTTGGCGTTCGGGATGAAGGTGATTGCTTTTACCTCGAAGCGGGCGGCCGACTTGCCCCCCGGGATTACTCCGGTTACGAAAGAGAAGCTTTTCCGGCGGAGCGATGTGCTTTCGCTACACATGCCTCTTACTCCCGAAACGCGTTTCTTTGTGAATGCGGAAATGTTGGCGCTGATGAAACCCACGGCCATCGTAATCAACACCGGCCGCGGCCCGCTGGTAAACGAGCGCGACCTGGCCGACGCTCTGAACAACGAAACGATTTTCGCCGCCGGCGTAGATGTATTGTCATCCGAACCGCCCCGAGCCGATAACCCGTTATTAACCGCCCGGAATTGCTCCGTTACGCCCCACATCGCCTGGGCCACCCTCGAAGCTCGTACGCGCCTCATGGAGATTGCGGTAAATAACCTGAAAAGCTATCAGGCAGGAGCGGTGAAGAACCGCGTAGAGTAGGTACGACGTTTCCTAACAGGGCTTGGATTTTTATGAACTTTTCTGTAAATGCTGTCAGCGTAGGATTATTTTTATAAGAAAGTAGTCATCTTTGGTGGTTGATTTAACAAGGCGAACTTTCTTATTTTATTTCTTCCGCCACTGGATTATATTTTAAGATTGTGTTTTTATGATGGAGTTTAGGATCGTATTTCCTGAACTCCCGCATAAATGTAGTATGGAGCC
>DBGBSM010000549.1:0-2077 GCA_048468815.1 Parabacteroides sp. | reverse complement strand
GGAATAAACAGGAGCTTATTTTTTATATTCTTTTGTTGCAACTTGTATCCGCGGTAGCCGGCCACATAAAAAAGCAGTTGCAATACCAGAAGCGTTATATAAAAAGGACTTCCGCCGAAAGCCAGCAAAACGTTGAGCGGCAATAACAAAAACAAGAAAACGGGAGTAATAGACCAACGTAACACCCGGTGGCTGATATATTGAAACGACAAGGTTCCGTACCGGAAAATATTCAGCAAACTACGCAACCGCCAAATCGACTGCAATCCGCCGGCCGAAATACGGATTTTGCGCTTTTCCTCCTCTTTCATATCCGACGAGGCCGTTTCTACGGCGAACGCTTCTTTACAATAGGCGATTTTATATCCCTGCTGTGCAATCCGGAGCGACAAGATAAAGTCGTCGAGCAACGTGTCGGAGGGCATCTGCTCGAACAGAGCGGTACGGATAGCGAACAATTCGCCGGCAGCGCCCACAGCCGAGTATAAGCGGTCGTCGAGCGCTTTTAACGCCGACTCGTACTTCCAATAGATACCTTCGCCGGCCGTAGCGCCTTGCGCCGAACGGATTTCCACCCGTTTTTCACCGGCTACGCATCCTACACGAGAATCCGAGAAACGACGGATAATTTCGCGTATGGCTTCTTTGTTCAGCATGGTATTGGCATCGGTAAAAACCACATACGGAGTGTCAACAAATTGTACACCCCGGTTCAACGCCGCCGTTTTACCTCCCCGTTCGGGCTGAAACAAAACGGTTACTTCCGGGTATTCTTTCAGCAATTCGTTCGTGCGGTCGGTAGAACCGTCGGTAATCCATACGATTTTCAATTTGCCCGAAGGATAGGAAAGTGCCCGGCAATTTTCCATTTTAGCCGGCACGATAGTCTCTTCGTTGTAAGCAGTGATAAATAAAGTCACTTCGGGTAACTCGT
Organism: Parabacteroides sp.; assembly: GCA_048468815.1. Classification (GTDB taxonomy): domain Bacteria; phylum Bacteroidota; class Bacteroidia; order Bacteroidales; family Tannerellaceae; genus Parabacteroides_B. The sequence goes on along the minus strand of DBGBSM010000549.1, from coordinate 1,143 downwards.
CCGGCAGTTCCGGAACGGAAGGTTTACGAAAAAACTCTTTCAGTCGAACCCATACATATAATACTATACCGTAACCGAAATAGGTGTAAAAAACGAGGAATACACCTATCCAGAACAATACGGCTGCTATGCGGAATACCTGTTCCATCCGATTCGGTTATTGGTTCAACACGGAGCGGAAATAAGCGATTGTCCGTTTCAAGCCGTCTTCCAACGGTACCGAGGGTTGCCATCCGCCCAATTTTTCACGCGCCAGCGTAATATCCGGCTTCCGCTGTTTCGGGTCGTCGTAAGGTAAAGGACAATAAACGATTTTAGAGTGCGAGCCGGTAAGACGGATAATGATTTCGGCCAATTCGCACATGGTATATTCGTCGGGATTCCCGAGGTTAACGGGGCCTAAAAAGCCGCAGGGACTTTCCATCATACGCACCATTCCTTCTATCAAATCGTCGACGTACTGAAAACTGCGCGTTTGCAATCCGTCGCCGTAAATGGTAATATCCTCGCCTTTCAAGGCTTGCACGATAAAATTGGATACCACGCGGCCGTCGTCCGACAGCATATTCGGCCCGTACGTATTGAATATCCGGATAATCTTGATGCATACGTTTTTTTGCCGGTGATAATCCATAAACAATGTTTCGGCACACCGTTTCCCTTCGTCGTAGCAACTCCGCAAGCCTACCGGATTTACGTTTCCCCAATAACTCTCGGGCTGCGGATGCACTACCGGGTCGCCGTACACTTCGCTGGTAGAAGCCTGTAGTATCTTCGCATCCGAACGCTGCGCCGTTTCCAGCATATTGATAGCCCCGATAACGGAAGTTTTGATGGTATTGATCGCATTAAACTGGTAATGAACCGGCGAAGCCGGACAAGCCAGGTTGTAAATTTCGTCTATTTCCCGGTAGAACGGATGGGTAATATCCTGTTCTATCAGTTCGAAACGACTGTTTTCCAATAAGCCGAAGACATTTCTTTTATCCCCGGTAAAGAAGTTATCCAAACAAATCACCCGGTTCCCTTCATCCAATAATCTCTTACACAAATGAGATCCGATAAAACCGGCACCCCCCGTAACCAAAATGCGTTTCCCCATGCGTTTACATATTTTATATGCAATCCCTAAAATTTCAAGCT
>DBGBSM010000548.1:0-6417 GCA_048468815.1 Parabacteroides sp. | reverse complement strand
GCTATACGCATGCTACTTTCAAGGATTACACCCGGCGCGAAGGCGAAACGTTCGACGGCAATTACCTGCCGTACGCGCCCCGGCATACGCTGAGCGTAGGGCTTACCTATAACAAATTGTTCCGCAACCGGTTTATCGACCAGTTTACGTGCGCTTTCCAGTATAACGGCGCCGGCAAAATCTACTGGACGGAGCAGAACGACTTGTCGCAGAACTTCTACGGAACGGTGAACGGGAAAATCGGCGTACGGAAAGGAAACTTCCGGGTGGATGTATGGAGCCGTAACTTGTTCGATACCGATTATAAGGCGTTTTATTTCGAGTCGTTCGGCAATCCGTTTTTCCAGAAAGGGAAGCCTTTCCAGATAGGGGCCGATGTGGCGGTTGTTTTTTAAATTTTCCGTATCTGTTTTTTATCAGAACGCAACCCGATAAGGGAAGGTTGAGCAATCCGATAGTAGAAGGTTGAGCAACTTTCTCTTCTTCGGCGGTAATAAATTTCAGGTTTGGATTTATCACCTGCATACCTTATCTTTGCGGCTCACTGTTATTTTTCCATATCCACAGAATGTACAACCCGGATAATCCAAAAAATATGAAACAGACCGGATCGATATGCTTGATGATTGTATTCGCAAGCCTGATACTTCCACTCTTCGGTTGCGCATCCAAGCCCGGCCCGTTGGGGGAAGGAACAATCAAACTCGACGATTTCGACTTCACGACATCTATTTCCGAGATTTTCCCCGAACGTTCCATCGATCCCCAATACGGAGCCGATTGGTTCAGGATTCCGTCCTTATCGGGCATCAACCTATACCACAAAGAGGAATGTTTCAATTTTTCCGGGGATACGGCCCTATGGCTTACCTATCAGCATCAGTCCTCCTGCTCGGCCGACGAATACCTGAGTATGGCCGGACGGCCATTCCCTGCCGCCAATTTCGCCACCACGTTCGAAGGTCGTATTTTTGCGGTCGGCGGGAGCATCTCTGGAATTACGCAGGCCGCGAGCGACGATTTTATTGCCCGGTTAAGCAAGCGCTACGGAGAACCGGTATGTACCGGGGAGTCTTTCGGCAGTCGCGTTTACACTCTCTATACCTGGACGCTGAAAGACCGGACGCTGAAGTATGCGCCTATTCCTACCGATGAACACAATGTGCTGAAATTCGAACACGTCTACAACGACGACGGCTCGCTGGCCGATATACGCGAAGGCAAGCGTCGGACTATACTCCAAAGCTATTTCTTTGTAATCGACGCCGAATGGAAGGATCGTTTTTTAGTTACCGACCGCGCAGTGAGCGGCGATTTTTGTTACTGTAAATAACCACGCACCGTACGGGTGGGGTGCAGTCGCGCTCAGAGAAGCGCCTCCGCGGCAAATAAGAAAGGAACCCTCGCCGGAACGCGGAGCTTTTTATTATCGAATTCTTAAACTTATGCCAGTAGTCATATCGTTGTTAGGAGTCTGTTTGGCTTGTTTTGTAGTGGTGGTGCGTCTTTTATACGCCGCTAAAACCGGTAAAAGAAATCTGAATATCAGTTGGATAAAAGAGTTCTGGATTGTCGTTAACTTATTAGTTTGGGCTTACGAGTTCTTTTTCCTGTTAGCCGTATGCGGAATGGTAAAGGGGGCGGCCGTTTATTTCGGCGGCGGGTTGGGCGATTTGCTCTATTTCTTCCTGCTTGTGGGTACGGTACTGCTGCATATCGGTTTGCTGGCCGTTTTTATACATAACCGTCGGCGTACCGTTTTTTTCGTCCTTCTCGTGTGTCTGCCTATAGCTCCTTTGTATAAGATGCACCAGGAGGCAGCCCGGGGAAACGAAAGAAACGGCTACATGATCGGGGGAAACTGGGCGGGGCTGTATTTCAACCAGGAAGCCTTTCGTGAGCGCCAGGAACGTAAAGAAGCGGCAAAACAGAAGAAAGAAGAGGCTGAGGCTGTCGAACGCTTCGAATCGTCGCTATCCGAAGCCAGGCAAGGAAGCGTATGGGCGCAATACGAGGTGGCGAGCTGCTATGCACTCGGTGAGGGGGTAGAGCAGAACGATTCCTTGGCTATCCGGTGGTACCGCAAGGCGGCAGCGGGAGGGGATGCGCAGAGCCAGGTAGATTTGGGCGTGTTTTATTACAACGGTTCTTACGGTTTGGAGGTCGATTACCGGGAAGCGTTCAACTGGTTCCTCAAAGCGGCCGAACAAGGAGATGCCTATGCCCAATACCTGGTGGGGCGTTGTTACGGTCATGGTTGGGGTGTGGAGAAGAACGAGGAAGAGGCTTTCAAATGGCTTCGTCTGGCCGCGCGGCAAGGAGGGGCAGAGGCACAGGAATTACTTCGGGCGAATAAGCAGACGTGGTAGCGACAATCCGTCGCCATCCAATTCCACGCCGGCCAGCGCGTTACCTTTGTTTCCCGGATAGGCAGCTAACTGTGTGTTTATTCCTTGATTTGATCGAACCGGTAAAAATTTAAATACATCCGGGAGGGAAACTCCGCCTTTTATACGGAGCGAGAATTTACCGGAAAAAGTGTGCGCTTGTTGTGCCGGGGAACGACCGGTAAAGCAAGCGTTCTTATTTGTATCCGGGCGGCTGCGTAACAACCCGGACAGCCGGTCTTCCATTGGAATCGTACGCACTGTTCGCGAAAAGCCGGATTGATTTTTCGCGCTGCCGGAACCAACATTTTCGGTAGAGGCGTGTGGTTTTTATTTGATTTTTGTGTACGTTTGTAGGGAAAAGAAAAACAAATGCCTCAAAAATCTAAGGAGTATGAAAACGATTAACCTTACTTTCCGCATTCACCAACCCTACCGCCTTAAAAGATACCGTTTTTCCGAAATCGGGAACGACCATTACTACTACGACGACTTTCTGAACGAAGACCGCATCCGCACCGTCGCCGAACGCTGCTACCTGCCTGCTAACCGGTTGTTGCTCGAAATGATAAAAAATACCGGCAACCGGTTTAAAGTGAGTTTCGATATATCGGGCGTCGCGCTCGACCAGATGGAAATCTATACCCCCGAAGTAATCGACAGCTTTAAGGAGCTGGCCGCTACCGGCAACGTGGAGTTCCTGGGCGGCACTTTTTCGCATTCGTTGTCGGCCTTGCATACCGAAGAGGAATTCGTTTACCAAACCAAATGCCACTCGCATAAACTGAAATCGTTGTTCGGCGTAACTCCGCAGGTATATTGCAATACGGCCTTGATTTATTCCGAGCAGATCGCCCAGATGACCGAGCGAATGGGTTTCCGGGCGATACTGGCCGAAGGAGCCCCCGGCGTGCTGGGGTGGAGAAGCCCGAATTACTTATATAAGTCGTCGGCCGCCCCGTCGTTGAAACTGATGTTCCGCCATGCCGGGTTGAGCGAAGACGTTTCGTTGCGTTTCCAATCCGCCGACTGGAGCCAGTACCCGCTGAATGCCGAAAAATACATGACGTGGATAGCCGCCCTTCCGCCGGAAGAACAATTGGTCAACCTCTATATGAATTACGAGGTATTGGGCGGCAAATACGGCGTCGAAACCGGTATATTCGATTTTTTCCGGGCTTTGCCGGAGCAGGGAGCGGCCCGGGGAATCGGCTTTACCACTCCTTCTGAAATATTGAAACTGCTGAAGCCGGTCGATGCGGTAACGGTACCGAGTCCGGTGTCGTACCAAGGCGACAAAACGCTCACACCCTGGCTGGGAAACGAATTGCAGCGGGCCGCATTCGACCGGATTAACCGGATAGGCGCCCAAGTCGCTTCGCTTTCCAACCGCCGGCTCATCCAGGAATGGTTGTACCTGGCTAGCAACGACCACCTTCGCTATATGGAAAGCGGATTAATCGGTCGTTCGCCTTCGTCTACTCCCTACGAAACCCCTTTCAGCGCCTTCGGCAATTACATGAACGTGTTGTCCGATTTTGCCGCCCGGGTGGCTACGCAGCTTCCGCCCACGCACGAAAGCGACGAACAGAACCCGCTGCTTTCGACCATCCGTCGTCAGGAAGAAGAAATCGCCGCCCTGGAAAAAGAAATGAAGAAGTATAAAAAATAAAACATCCCGATGAAAACGTTCCGTTCCTTGTTGATTACGTGTGTGTTGAGCTGGTTGTGCGTTTCGATTTACGCACAACGGGTAGATACGGTGCTGGTGCATAGCGCAGCCATGAATACAGTTATTCCGAACCTGGTTATTTTGCCCGACGGCTACCGCGAAGGCGGTACGGAAGTCTATCCGGTTCTGTATTTGCTGCACGGATACGGCGGAAATTTCAGAAGCTGGCTCCAGGTGCAGCCCGAATTGCCCCGGCTGGCGTCGGAGAAAAGAATGATCGTGGTTTGTCCCGACGGGAAAAACAGTTGGTACTGGGATAGTCCGGTGAATCCGGCCTTGCGCTACGAAACGTATGTGGGAAGCGAACTCGTATCGTATATGGATGCGAATTACTCCACCCGGAAATCGTCCGGCGGAAGAGCGGTTGCGGGCTTCAGCATGGGCGGCCACGGAGCGCTGTGGCTGGCGATTCGTCATCCCGAAGTGTTCGGCGCCTGCGGGGCGATGAGCGGAGGCGTGGATATCCGTCCGTTTCCCGAGAATTGGGAAATGAGCAAGAGCCTGGGCGCCTATAAAGAGTTTCCGGAGCGTTGGAACCGGCATACGGTAATCAATCTGGTTTCTCAAATCAAGCCCGGCTCGCCGGCGATTATCTTCGATTGCGGCACCGAGGATTTCTTTTACAAGGTGAACGAGGAATTGCACCGGAAGTTGCTTTATTACAACATCCCGCACGATTACATCAGCCGGCCGGGCGCCCATACGAGTGCGTACTGGAAGAACGCGCTGTCGTACCAGTTGGTGTTTTTCGACGGTTTCTTTCGGAAACGATAAAGGGGCGCGGCGCTGGTTGCCGGGATTCGTTTCTTCTGAAAAAGAAACGGCGCGAGAAACCCCGGCCTTTTGCAAAAGCCGTTCTCAGCGAAAGAACTTTTTCTTTTCTTCCGTTCTTTCCGCAGAAAGAAACCGTGCCTAAAAGTTATACCTCAGCAGCGCATTAATCCGGTTCGCATCTCCCTTTTCCCCGTCGAGGTTCTTGCGCTCGCCGTGCAGGTATTCGATACCGATGGTGCCGTATTTCAGGAAAGTCCACACCGTGTTAACGGCAAAGTAATACCCTTTCTTATACTGGTGCGGCAGCAGGTCGTCGTGGATATTCACATCCGCCAGCCCGTACAAAAGATTGGAAGTAAAAATGCCGCCCCGTCCCCAGGTGCGCGCCAGGTTTACGTAACCGCCCCATACCGGCACTAAGCTCGTGCTGCGCGTTTCCGGATTGTAGAGCAAGTCGAGTCCCCGGTTTTTCAATCCGTTGAAATAATGTGAAATCCCTTTGCCGTACGTAGCCTGATACTGGAATTTGAATCCCACCGGCAAGTTTACCGTGCCGCTGAAGGCAAAGCCGTATCCTACGGAGTGGTTGCTCTTGTTCACCAACGTATCCGGAACCACCAGCGTACGTAGTACGCCCGCCAGTTGCACATGTCCGAAATCCGAGCTGTAGCTGGTGCGTACAATCACGTCCGGTACGCTTTGCGGGTACGAAAGCGCCGCCATGTTCGTTCGCGTGGAATAGGAGAGGGTAGGTACTTCCGCCGCCCCTTCCAGCATCCATTTGGCGGTAATCGGCCACGAGTACCGCACCATCGGCTGCCGGATGGAAAGCATGCTGTTCGGCCCTTCGAAATCGAGCGTATACGGCGTGCCGTCCAAATCCATAAACGTAGACCATGTTTGCCCCACTAAAAAGTGCTTGAAACTCACATAAGCCTGCCGGAGGTGAAGCAATCCGCCGCTGCCGCCCCGGAAATCGGTTTCGATGTAAGCGATGAGGCGGCCCATCTCGGTGTCGCCCACTAATTTCAGGAAGATGCGCGACTGGTCGAGCGCGAAATTGAATTTGTTATCCTTGAACTCGGCCGTCGGCACCGGGATGTCGTAGATAACGAAGTCTTTGTCGGATAGCCCGTTGAAGTCCGATGAGATATTGGCTGCCACGAACCCTCCCAGCCCCAGTACGTATTTTCCCGAGCGGTCTACCATCACAAAACGGGGCGATTGCGGGTCTTGTACCATCCGGTTGCGCGATTCGTACAACATCTTGAGCACGTTTGCGCTGGCCGAGTCGCTGTTGATAAATACCCAGGCTTTGGGGTTTTGTTGGGCGGAAACAGAAAGAAAGAAAAGAAGGCATGTCAGCATGCCGGATATGCGTGTTTTTGTTTTTCTCGTATCCATGCGTCGGGATCTTGTTTGCGTTGTTTGGAAAAAGAACAAGCTGGTAGCGGTTTTTGTTGCGGATAAACGCCGGATTGTAACGGGAACGGCACGTATGGAATCAGAACCGGCCGGAAGGTG
>DBGBSM010000547.1:0-18331 GCA_048468815.1 Parabacteroides sp. | reverse complement strand
CTTTAAAACGCTTGCCGAACAGTACAAAAACGAATTGCTTGCCCAGGTGGTTCCCTTCTGGTTGAACAAATCCCAGGATACGGAATACGGAGGCTATTTTACCTGCCTTACCCGCGAAGGGAATGTATTCGATACCGATAAATTCATCTGGCTGCAAGGGCGCCAGGTATGGTTGTTCTCTTATCTGTACAACAAGGTGGAAAAACGGCCCGAGTGGCTGGCGTGCGCCGTACAAGGCGCCGAGTTTTTGCGGAAATACGGCCACGACGGCCGGTATAACTGGTACTTTTCGCTTACCCGCGACGGCAAGCCGCTGGTAGCGCCTTACAATATTTTTTCCTATACGTTTGCCGCCATGGCGTTCGGTCAGTTGAGCATCGCTACCGGAAACGACGAATATGCCGAGATTGCGCGAATCACTTACCGGAAAGTGCTGGAGCGGATGGATAACCCCAAAGGGCCATGGAATAAGGCGCTTCCCGGACGCGAGTTGAAAGGCTTCGCCCTTCCCATGATTTTGTGCAACCTTTCCCTCGAAATAGAAAACCTGCTCGACGAAGACACCTTGAATAAAACCATCGAAACCTGCCTGCACGAAGTGATGGACGTGTTCTACCGTCCCGAACTGGGCATTATCGTGGAAAACGTAACGGTCGACGGCCGGTTGTCCGATTCGTTCGAAGGCCGCTCGCTCAATCCCGGCCATGCCATCGAAGCGATGTGGTTTATCATGGACTTAGGCGTACGGCTGAACCGGCGGGATTTGATAAACAAGGCCGTGGAAATCGCGTTGAAGATGGTAAACTACGGCTGGGATGCCAAGTACGGCGGCATTTTTTACTTCATGGACCGGCTCGGGTATCCTACGCAACAGTTGGAGTGGGACCAGAAGCTGTGGTGGGTACATATCGAAACTCTCATCTGCATGAGTAAAGGCTATTTGCTTACCGGTTCGCAAGAATGCCTCGATTGGTTCGGAAAGGTGCACGATTATGCCTGGAGCCATTTCAAGGATAACGAATATCCGGAATGGTACGGTTATCTGAACCGGCAAGGCGAAGTGCTTCTGCCCTTGAAGGGCGGTAAATGGAAAGGTTGTTTCCATGTGCCCCGCGGCATGTACCAGTGTTGGAAAACGTTGGAGGCTTGTGCGGAACAGAACCGGTAGTAATCGTTTTATTCTGTTTCTTCTTCACCAAAGGTTCTTTATTTTTTTCTAAGTTTGCATCGTGCAAACGAAAGAAGAAAAAATGGAAAACAAAAATACGGTTATTTCAATCGGCAGAGTCGTTCCGCGCTTGCCCGAGTTACGTTTCGCCGCCCCGTTAAACTGGGCCGTGCATGCCGGTGAACAGTGGGCTGTGGTAGGCCCCAACGGCAGCGGGAAAACGCTGATTGCCGATATTGTACAAAATAAATATGCGCTCAAGGAAGGAACGGTAACGTTAGGATACGAAGGAAATACGCGCGACCTGGTGAAAAGCATCGCCTTCAAGGATATTTATTCTCTGGCCGATTGCCGCAATACTTACTACCAGCAGCGCTGGCATGCCACCGAAACGGAAGAGGTGCCTACGGTAGAAGAGTTATTGGCGCCCTATGCCGGTACCGGAAAGCTCGAAAAAGCGCTCGCCGTGTTCGGGATACAGGAGCTCCTTCCTAAAAAACTCTTGTTCCTTTCGAGCGGCGAGTTGCGAAAGTTCCTGATTATCCGCACCTTGCTCAGCGAACCGAAAATATTGATACTCGACAATCCTTTTATCGGCCTCGACGCTCCTTCGCGGGAGTTGCTTACCGATATGCTGCAACACCTGGCCGGATTCGGCGGCGTACAGGTGATTCTGCTCCTTTCCAATCCCGGCGATATTCCGCAGATGGTTACCCATGTACTGGCAGTCGACAAGCAGCGGAATGCCGTTTCCTATACCCGCGAGGCGTTCCTGGCGGATAGCGAAGTATTGCAGCGCCTTTTTCCGCCGCACGACGAGCCGCTCGTGTTGCCTGTAACGGAGAAGACGCCTTCCGGCCATGCGGTTACGTTGCGGATGGAGCGGGTTTCCATCCGCTACGGCAGCCGCACCATTCTGAAAGAACTCGACTGGGAAGTGAAGAACGGCGAGAAGTGGGCGTTGGCGGGTCCGAACGGGTCCGGCAAATCCACCCTGCTCAGCCTGGTGTATGCCGATAACCCCCAATCGTATGCCAACACACTTTATTTGTTCGACCGGAAACGGGGCTCGGGCGAAAGCATCTGGGAAATCAAACAGCGCATCGGATACGTATCTCCCGAAATGCACCTGTATTATATGGAGAATGTGCCGGTGCTCCGGATTGTGGGTTCCGGTTTTTTCGATTCCGTCGGCTTGTACCGGAAATGCAACGCGCAACAGGAAGCTACGGCGCTGGAATGGATGAAGCTGTTCGGTATCGACGGATTGAAAGACCGTTCGTTCCTAACGCTCTCCTCGGGCGAGCAACGACTCGCTTTATTGGCGCGGGCGTTCGTAAAAGACCCGGACCTGATTGTGCTCGACGAGCCGTTGCATGGACTGGATAGCTCCAACAAGCGGCTGGCCGCCCGCATTATCGAAGCATTCTGCGCCCGGCCCGGCAAAACCCTGATATATGTAACGCACTATCCTCATGAGTTACCCGCCTGTGTCGATAAGCGGCTGGTGCTCGAAAAACATGCGTAATCCCCGGGATGTTATATAATGAATTCATTCAAATCGACACGGATATGACAAAAATCGTACGCAAACTCACCGACCTGATCGGGAATACCCCGTTACTGGAACCGGAAAACTACATCCGGAAGCACCGGTTAAACGGTCGCCTGCTGTTGAAACTGGAGTATTTTAATCCGGCCGGCAGCGTAAAAGACCGGGCCGCATTCGCCATGATCGAAGATGCCGAAGCGAAAGGACTGTTAAAACCGGGCGGCGTGATTATCGAGCCTACCAGCGGAAATACGGGGGTAGGGCTGGCCTTCGTAGCTGCTTCCAAGGGATACCGCCTGATTCTCACGATGCCCGAAACCATGAGTATGGAACGGCGTAGCCTGTTGAGTGCGCTGGGGGCGGAGCTGGTGCTTACACCCGGAGCCGGCGGTATGCAGGCTGCCCTGGATAAAGCGGAAGAATTGCAAAGGGAACATCCCGGCAGTATCATCCTGCAACAGTTCGCCAATCCCGCCAATCCGGCCGTGCATGAAAAAACCACCGCCGAAGAAATCTGGCGTGATACGGATGGGGAAGTAGCTATTTTCGTAGCCGGCGTAGGAACGGGCGGCACCGTGAGCGGCGTGGGGAAAGGATTGAAAGCGAAAAATCCGGCTATCCGGGTTATAGCGGTCGAGCCTTCCGACTCGCCCGTTTTGTCGGGCGGCAAGCCGGGTCCGCACAAAATACAGGGAATCGGTGCGAACTTCGTGCCGGCCAATTACCATCCGGAGGTAGTAGACGAAGTGATAACCGTAACGGCCGAGCAAGCCGTAAAAACGAGCCGGGAGCTGGCGAGCGAAGAAGGGTTGCTGGTCGGCATTTCTTCGGGCGCAGCGGCTTATGTGGCTACCGAGTTGTTGAAACGGCCCGAAAATGAAGGAAAAACCGTCGTGGCTTTATTGCCGGATACCGGCGAACGGTATCTTTCTACGATTTTGTACGACTTCGAAGGGTTTCCGGTAGATTGATTTTTTATCCGTACCGGATGCGGCCGGGAAACGATGTGGCGTTGAACTCCATCGTTTCCCGGCGTTTTTTTAGTGGATTGGGTAAAAGAAAAAATACACAAGCGACGTGTGGGTGTTTTAATAAATAAGAATAAACAGTATCTTTGGAAATCTAACGATGTGTTTGGCGGAATCGAGCGGATGTCCGGGATAGGAAGTTGAAAAAAATAGCGGTAGAAAAGAGAAGTATCTCTCGTTAGAAAACGGGTTGAAAAAGGGTAATAGATACAAAGGGCCTGGTTAAATTTTGCTCGACGCTGAGCGATAAAATTTGTACGAGAAAAGTTTAAGCAGGCTCTCTAAATAAGAAAGAGTAATGAAACTGTTTATAAAATTACTCCTGCTCACTTCTATTTTTTCAACAGTGACCTGTAGCCACGAGGAGCCTATACCGGGTCCCGACCGGCCGGTGCCGCCCCGCGAGCTCCGGCTAACGTTTCACAATCGGTTTTTAGTAGCGCCTGCCGCCGAAACGGCACCGACATCTTCCGTAACCGTTAATCCGGAAAACGAGCTGACGGCATTGGATATTTTCGTGTTCGGTTCGGCCACGGCCGACGGCCCGTATACTTACCGGGAGCGTTTTGCCTACCGGAAAAATCCGGAACCCTTTCCGGCCGGCGCTACCGCGATTCAGTTGGCGGCAACCGGTGAAAACGACGCCTATACTACTACTTCCATATCTCTTCAAAACGGATTGTTCGTAAAACTGTATTGCATAGCCAACCTGCCGGCGCTTATCGACCCGTCCGACGAAACGGTCGCGGTGGCGGATACGGCCTACGTACCGCTCCGAACGCGCACCGGCACCGCCGGTGTCGGCATAACGGAGCCGGGGCAACCCTCCGAGGCGGAGTTTCTTACTTTCCATACTCCGTTGCTGGATGCAGCGGCGCCCGGGGATACGTTAGCGTGCCCTGTCGCGATGGCCGGTGTGTACGCCGGCCCGCTCGATTTGACCGAATTGAAGGAAAACACTCCGTGCCAGGCCGAAATCCGGTTAATCCGCCCGACGGCGCGGTTGGATATACGGAACAATACGCAGGTATCCGGCTTTTTCCTGGAAACGGTTTCGGTCGGGAACGGCCGGAAAGGAAGTTACCTTTTTCCGGCACGCGCTTTCGGTATGCAACCGGAGGCCGGCGAAAACGAGTTGATTGCCTATCCCGTCCGGTCGTTTACCGGAGCGAATGCGAATGCCGGATTGTGTACAGGGGCGTTGTATTTCTACCCGCCGTTCCCGGCCGATAACCTGTTCCTGGTATTGCATGGGAAATACCGCCCGGCGAACGGGCCGGAAGAAGCGGTGACGTACCGGATTCCTTTCCGGCAGCAAGCCGACGGCAATCCGGTGGAAGTAACGAACAACCGGCGGTATACGCTCTCCGTTACGGGTTCCGACTCGCGGCAATTATACGTTGTTTTTCATGTAGACGATTGGAACGACGACGATGTGGCTCCCGAGCCCGGAACCGAGCCGGCCGTGCGGAAATTCGACGTAGCGATTCCTCCGGATTTCGAAGGCGAAACGCAGTGGGACCCGGCTTCCGCCACGTTAAGCCTGGCATTCGAAGCCGGCAGCCGGGTAACCTTGTCGGCCGAAAGCAACTCGGTGTTGTTGCTTGCCAAGACGTATGCCTCCGACAACCGGAATTACGACTGGCTCGCCGTTTCCGAGCCTACGGTAACGGCGGCTACCAAAGCGTTGGCCGGTTACCGGTATACCTACACCCTGTCGCTCGATAAAAACTACCGGGAAGCCCGTTATCCGAAAGCGAAACTACGTTTTACCGATACCGCTTCGGGCAACGAAAGCGAGCTGTTCGTGGAATCGCTTACCGGGTTGGAACCCGCAGCCGTACCCGACGAAACGAACCCGAACCGGTTCGATGCGGAAACGCAAACCGTTTCGCTGTTCCGGCTCGATGGCAGCTCGCTCTTGTTGAAACTCTTATGTGCAGACGGTGCGGAAACGGAAAACATTCCGGAGTGGTTGGAGGTGGAAACGGTATCGGAAGAAAACGGCGAAACGCTGTTCCGGCTTACGCTTACGCAGCCGTATGTGGCGGAAGGCGAGGGAATGCTTACTTTCCGGAACAAGGCGCGCCCGCAGGAAATCAAAATCGACCTGGCGGTGCGGTTGCTCGACGCCGTGACCCCTTCGTTTGCTTCGCTGGCCGGTACGGAGAACCTGTTTACGCCGGCTACGCCGGAAAACCCGGCCGACGTGTGTATGGTAATCCGGGAACCGAACGCTTTTACGGTACAAGCCGTTTCGACGGAAGGCGCCGATGCGGCCGTTGATTTCGGAAACGGGCCGGCCTGGCTGGCGGTTGCCGTTACGCCCGCTACGGCTCCGGCGTCGGTTGCTTCGGCCGCCGTTACGGAAAATATCATTTTTACTTTGGTTCCGGATAAACTGACCGGTGCGCGTACAGCCGCCGTCACGTTGCAACCGCACACGGGCGCCGTATCCTACCGCTTTACGGTTACCCCTTCTTTCAGCAGCGGAAAGATAACCGGCGCCGGTTCGGCGGTACCGCCCGGGAATGCATGGACAGGAAGCGAAATCAGGATGTACGAGCCGGCAGGCGGCGTTTCTACGCTGCAAATCCGGGTCGTAGCGTACGGCGGCAGCAAGCTCGCCTATTCCGGCAGCGGCTTGTCGTTTCCCGCCTCGGTCGAAAACCGGTCGAACGAGGCGGTTTATACGCTTACGGCCGTCGAAACGGGCACCGGAACGTTGCGGGTAATGAATTACTCGGATGATACCAAGTTTACCGATTATCCGGTAACGGTATTGTTACCCGACGACCCGGCTATCCATGTGCCGGCGGGTACGGTGGAGGTGCCGCTCGAAGCGGGTAAGGAAGCGGCCAAGACGGCTATTTCTTCCGCCGGCGGTTTTACGGTGCCGGCCGTTGATATTCAGTGGGGCTCCGGCGGCGTGCCGTGGTTCGACCTTACGGTAACCGATGTGCCGGCCGGTACCGACCAACGGGTGGGTATCCGGGTAAAAAGCGACCTGGCATCTATTGCGCCGGGTTCGGTAAAAGAAGCTACCGTCGTGTTAAAGAATAAGATTGCGGACGGCGGCGACGCTTCGTTCCCGGTAGTTCCGGTGTGGGCAACGCCTGAAAATGCGGACGGACAGCCGCTCCGGTTTACGGTAAATGCCGGGGCGCCGGCCGAAATCCGGGTGAAATGCCCGTTTCCTTACGGCGGGATGCAGGTTCTTTCTGGCGCCGGCGTTACCGTTCGGGAAACGGACGAGGCTACGGGAACCGTATCGCTGAAAGGAGTTTCCGAAGGTACGGAGACGGTGAAAATCTGTAACGGACAAGACAATACCCGCTGCACCGAATATACGGTAACGGTGAATACGCTGCCTGCCGGCCGGATAGTAACGGTAGAAGGCGTGAAATGGGCGACGGGAAACCTGGTACGTCAAGACGTGAATTCTTGTACGATAGGCGAGCCTGCCGAGGCCGGATTGTATTTTAAATGGGGCGCTTTATCGGGGTATGATGCTACGGGCGCACAGTACAGCGTGGTGGTTCCGAATGCGTATGTATCCGACCGCTCGTTTTCCGGGTCGCCTTACACTACGGGTAATTCGCTCGGTGCACCGGCTGCGGCGGCCGGTACGGGCGACCCGTGCACGTATTATCTCGGCGATGGGTGGCGGTTGCCTACGCCCGACGAATACCGGAACAGTTTGGGAGGCGGCGTAACGGGCAGCTCCAACTTTACTTCGGCAGAATGGATAGCGACCGGTGTAACCGGGATGAAGCTCGGGCCGGGCAAAGAACTTTTCTTCCCGGCGGCGGGACAGAATGAAGGCTCGGTAGCTTCGGCATCTACGGTGGGGTATTACTGGACGAACGCATGGATGAGCGACGAGTTTGCGCACTATTTACATTTTAAGGAAGTCGGTGCTCAAATCTCAAACGGGAGGACGAGTAATGCCTGCCCGGTACGGTGTGTCAACGTAGCCGGCAACTGAACCCGGAAACAGCAACCGGCAACAGTAATATCCTTTTTTTCTTTTGAACGCAATGCCTGAAAAGATAAAAAACAACCGGCCCGGTACGAGTCGGTTGTCATTATTGTTTTGATGGTTGCCTGTTTCTGTTTAATAAGCGTTTTTGTCTCTGTGCCTCCGTGTCTCTGTGTTCGATTTCGAAACACGCGTAACCCGCTTACCGTTTCGTTACGTTCACCTTCTTCGTAGGCGCCAGGTGCTCGTTGCGGTACTCGATTTGTTTTATCACGTTTTCGGCCAGGTCGCGGAACGCCATCCCCGTAACCGAATCCGGATTCAGAGCTACCGGCGTTCCCGCATCGCCCCCTTCGCAAATACTCTGTACAATCGGAATCTGCCCTAACAGCGGGATGTGCAGCTCTTCGGCCAGCCGTTTTCCCCCTTCCTTCCCGAATAAATAATACTTATTCTGCGGAAGCTCGGCCGGCGTAAACCACGCCATGTTTTCTACCAGCCCCAGTACCGGCACGTTAATCTTTTCGCCCGTAAACATGCTGATGCCCTTCCGGGCGTCGGCCAGCGCCACTTCCTGCGGCGTGCTCACGATAATCGCCCCCGTAACGGGCAGCGTTTGAACCAATGTGAGATGAATATCGCTGGTTCCCGGCGGCAAGTCGATAAGGAAATAATCCAGTTCGCCCCAGTTCCCCTCCGCAATCAATTGCTTCAGGGCGTTGCTCGCCATGCTTCCGCGCCACAACACCGCATCCTCCTTGTTCACGAAGAAGCCGATCGACAGCAACTTCACCCCGTAGTTCTCGGCCGGTGCAATCAGTTCGCGCCCGTCAACCTCTTCCATATACGGGCGGGCGTCTTCCACCTGAAACATCTTAGGCATCGACGGCCCGAATATGTCCGCGTCGAGCAGCCCTACCTTGTAGCCCAGCTGTGCCAGCGCCACCGCCAGGTTCGCCGCCACGGTGCTTTTCCCTACGCCACCCTTGCCCGACGAAACGGCGATGATATTCTTTACCTGCGGCAATAACTTCTCCGGAGGCGGAGGCAAGGTTTGCCGGCTTTTCACCCCGATGTTTCCTTTAATATTCACATCGGCGCCCACGTAGGTAAGGATGGCCGTTTCGGCCGCCTTCACCACCGATTTGATAAACGGGTCGTTCGGCTTGTCGAAAATCAGCGAGAACGACACATTGTTTCCGTCGATGCGGATGTCGTCGTCTACCATTTCCTGCGCCACCAGGTCTTTCCCTGTGCCGGGGTAGCGCACTTTCGAAAGCGCGTCGAGAATCAGTTTGGGATATATCGTCGCCATATACGTATATAATTAATGTGTTTATTCTTCGTACCTGAAAAAATACGCGGAGCCGTTTTATTCGTTCCCTTCCGGTAGGCGGGACGTTTCCGGCTGGCTCCGCCGGCTCCGGTTGAAGCTCCGGTAGGCATCCGGCTCGATTTCCACGTCCGGTTCGACGAGCTCCCCGCGTTCTTCACAAACAAACCGGATGTATTTAATGTTCAGCCCCCGGTCGAGCCATTGTTGCTCGTAGTAAGTGCGGATGGAAAGGATTTCGTCGGTCGCCGCCGAATGGTATAAATCGTCGGTGCGGAACAAAACCGGATACCCGTTGGCGCGTACCATTTCGCAGGTGTAGGTGTACATAAAATTACTGTCGGTTTTCAGATGAACGATTCCGTCGCCCGCCAATATCTCGCGGTACATCCGCATAAACCGGGTAGAGGTAAGCCGCTTGTTTACCTTTTTCATCTGCGGGTCCGGAAAAGTAAGCCAGATTTCAGCCACTTCGCCGGGTGCGAAGAAACGGGAAATCAGCTCGATGTGGGTGCGCAGGAAAGCCACGTTGGCGAGGCCCGCTTCGAGCGATTCTTTCGCGCCGCTCCACATGCGCGCGCCCTTGATGTCTACCCCGATGAAATTCTTCTCCGGGAAAAGCCGGCCGAGCCCCACGGTATATTCCCCTTTTCCGCAGCCCAATTCCAGCACGATCGGATGGTCGTTCTTAAAAAAAAGCTCGTTCCAGCGACCTTTCAGTTCGAACCCTTTTTCCTGCAATACGGCGAACGGATATTGAAACACGTGCGGATAAGCCGCCATCTCGTCGAATTTCTGTAGTTTGTTTTTCCCCACTGCTCGATGTTTTTGGATAGATCGGGGGCAAAAGTACTGCATTCTGCCGGAAGAACAAAATATAGGATGAAAATCCGTTTCGCACGGGCGTATATCCTTCCGGCGTCCGGGCACCCGGAAATTTTCGTTTTTCTTCGTTGTATATGGAAATAAACCCGTACTTTTGCATCCTCCGGTAAACGGAACCTGGCTGAATTTCCCGCGTATCTTGATAAATAACAGCGAAAGCGCAACCGTATCGGTTCCTGCGAAGGAACCGACAGGCCGGTTATGGCTTTCGCCGGAGTGTGAACTGTGTAACAAGAAATCGGTATGTCTTTTTCGTACAAACAAATTTGGATTATTACGTATCCGGTATTGATCAGCCTGTTGATGGAGCAATTGATAGGAATGACCGATACCGCTTTCCTCGGGCGCGTGGGCGAAATCGAGCTCGGCGCCTCGGCGCTGGCAGGCGTTTATTATTTGGCTATCTTTATGGTGGGCTTCGGGTTTCGCATCGGCGCCCAGATTTTGATGGCGCGGCGGAATGGCGAACAGGAGTACCGGCAAATCGGAGCGGTATTTACCCAGGGCGTTTTGTTCCTGCTGATGCTGGCGGCCGTGATGTTTACGTTGTCGCAGGTATACTCGCCGTCGCTTCTGCGCAAGCTCATCGGGTCGGATGCGGTGTACCAGGCTACCCTGAGCTATATCAACTGGCGTGTGTACGGGTTTTTCTTTTCGTTCGTAGCCGAGATGTTCCGGGCGTTTTATGTGGCCACCACCCGTACCAAGATACTTACGCTCAACTCGGTTATCATGGTGGCCAGCAACGTGGTATTCAACTATATCCTTATTTTCGGCAAATTCGGCTTTCCCGAACTGGGCATTGCCGGGGCGGCCATCGGCTCGTCGCTGGCCGAATTGGTGTCGGTGCTTTTCTTCGTGTTGTACACCTACCGGAAAATCGATTATAAGAAGTATGCGCTTTTCCGTTTTACCGGATTCAGCGCCCGCATATTGAAACGGATATTGAGTGTGTCGGTCTGGACGATGTTACAGTCGTTCCTTTCGCTCTCCACCTGGTTCCTTTTCTTCGTAGCCGTGGAGCATTTGGGCGAGCGTCCGCTGGCCATCACCAATATCGTGCGGAATATCTCCGCTTTTCCCTTTATGATAGTCAATGCATTCGCTTCTACCAACAGTTCGCTGGTAAGCAACCTGATGGGGGCCGGCGAGTCGAAACAGGTACTTGCCTTATGCTGGCGGGTTATCAAGATGTGCTATGCCTTCGTGTTGCCGCTTATCGTGCTTATCAGTGTTATTCCTACCTGGGTGATGCGCATTTATACCGATAATCCGGAGCTGATACACAGTTCGGTAGCCTCGTTATGGGTAATGGCCTCCTCGTACCTGATCAGCGTGCCGGGCTTTATTATGTTCTTTTCGGTATCCGGAACGGGCAATACGCGTCCGGCGTTATGGATGGAGTTTGCCGCTATATGCGTTTACGTAACCTATATGGCCGTGGTGGTACTTCACTACCGGGTGGATGTAGCGTTATGCTGGACTACCGAGCACGTGTATTCGGTGTCGATTCTCGTTATTTCGTACTTGTACATGCGCTTCGCCCGCTGGCAGGGCAAGCAGATATAAGGAACGGGTTGCTTGCCGGCATGCTTGTACGTAACAGGTGCGGGTACGCCGGGCGGCTGTTCGTTACATACGCCGGCAGATGCTGCAGAAGTTTGCTTTTACATGGCGAAAAAAGTTGCCGGATACACGGAGAATTTATCGTCCGACCCGGGGCGGACGAGTGATCCACCCGGGTCGGACGGGTGGTCGCCCTGGGTCAGACGGGTGGTCGTCCCGGGTCGGACGATCTTTTTTATAGCAAGAAAGGAAATTTGGAGCCGCAGGAAATGGAAAATCCGGCGGCATACCGGAAGAAACGGTACCGGAGCGGCGCGATTCTTTGGCGGCTGCTCCGGTATGTGGCCTGTGCCCGGTTCCGGTTGTTGCCAGACAGGGGCTTTGCCGCCGGATGCGTCTTCGTACGGAAGAGCTGTTTTTTAACATCCGGCCGGTTTCTTGCTGCTGGAGACGGAAGTAAAGCCGCTTATGGAAGATTGGGCCGGCGTATGCTTTTTTATTAGGGGAGATATTTGTATTTTTGATTCTGAAAGAGGGAAAGATAGCCCCATAAACCCGAAAAGAAGCGATGGATGCGAGTGTGTTGGAACGATTGAAAATCCTGGCCGAATCGGCCAAGTACGACGTATCGTGTGCGTCGAGCGGCACGTCGCGCTCGCACCGGGCGGGCGGCATCGGCACGGCGACCGGCTGGGGAATCTGCCATAGTTTTACCGAAGACGGGCGTTGCGTTTCCCTCCTCAAAATCATGCTTACCAACTACTGCATGTACGATTGCGCCTATTGCATCAACCGGCGCAGCAACGACCTGAAACGGGCTACCCTCTCGGTTTCGGAAGTGGTGAGCCTTACCATCGAGTTTTACCGGCGCAACTACATCGAAGGGCTGTTTCTCAGCTCGGGGGTGGTGCGCAATCCGGATTACACGATGGAGCGCCTGGTACGGGTGGCGAAGGAACTGCGCACCGTGCACCGCTACAACGGGTATATCCACCTGAAAAGCATTCCGGGGGCGAGCCGCGAGCTGGTGAACGAAGCCGGGCTCTATGCCGACCGGTTGAGCGTGAACATCGAGATTCCCAACGAGAAGAGCCTGCAAACGTTGGCGCCCGAGAAGGATTTCCGGAGCGTATTCACTCCGATGAGTTACATCCGGCAGGGTATACTGGAAAGCGCCGAGGAACGGCGCAAGCACCGGCATGCGCCCCGTTTTGCGCCGGCCGGCCAGAGTACGCAGATGATTATCGGCGCTACGCCCGATACCGACCGCGATATTTTGCGGCTGTCGTCGGCTTTGTATAGTCGTCCTACCATGAAGCGGGTATATTATTCGGGTTTCGTACCGGTCAATGCGTACGATACGCGCCTGCCGGCTTTGAAGCAACCGCCCCTGGTACGCGAAAACCGCTTGTACCAGGCCGACTGGCTGCTCCGGTTCTACCAGTTCAAGGTAGACGAGATTGTAGACGACGCTTATCCGGAACTGGATTTGGAGGTCGACCCGAAGCTGGCCTGGGCGTTGCGTCATCCGGAAGTGTTTCCGCTGGATGTGAACCGGGCCGATTACGAAATGTTGCTCCGGGTGCCGGGGCTGGGCGTAAAATCGGCTAAGCTGATTGTGGTGTCGCGCCGGTACGGGCGTCTGGGGAGCGAGCAACTGAAAAAAATGGGTGTGGTGATGAAGAAGGCGCAGTATTTTATTACGTGTCGCGAGTTGCCTGTTCGCTCGGTAAACGAGCTTACGCCCGAGGCTGTGCGCCGCATCCTTACGCAGAAGCGCAAACCGAAAGGCGACGACCGCCAGTTAACCCTTCCTTTTTCCGATTGAGCCGATGGTGTTGTTCGTATACGATAAATCGTTCGAAGGGTTGCTTACCGCTGTGTTCGACGCCTATTTCCGCCGCACGTTTCCCGACCGGCTGCTGGCTGTGGGCGAGCCGTTCCCGTTGTTCTACGACGAGGCGTTTACCGTTTGTACGGATACCGGAAAAGCGAACCGGGTATGGAACGGGTTGCAAAAGAAGATTTCGCCCTATGCGTTGTCGTACATTACTACGGCGTGGCTTTCGGAATTGCCGGCTATCGACGAATTGTTGTTCCGGTATATCCGCAAGGCGTTGGATGCGCCCCGGTCGGTGGAGCTGAATTTCGGCGACCCGGATATTCTGGAGGTTTCGCAAATCTGCAAGAAGGTAAGCTACGAACGGCATCGCGCCATCCAGTTCGCCCGTTTCCAGAAGGCGGCCGACGGTACGTTTTTCTCTGCTTTCGAACCGTTGTACAACGTGCTTCCGTTGGCAATCGGGCATTTTAAAGACCGTTTCGCTTTCCAACCGTGGCTGGTGTACGACATCAAGCGCGAGTACGGTTACTTTTTCGACGGGAAGGAGGTGGCCGAGGTAACGTTCGAAAGCAAGGAGGCGCATTTGCTTACCGGCTGGCTGGCGGATAATCTCGTAGCGCCCGACGAAAAATTTTTCCAGCAGTTGTGGACTGCGTATTTCCGTTCGGCCGCGATTCGCGAGCGGACGAACCCGAAGTTGCATCGGCAGAATTTACCGGTACGGTTCTGGAAGTATTTGACGGAGAAAAGAAGGTAAGGAGGGGCGGTTCTTTTTGAAAAGAGCCTTTGAAGAAAACTCGGCTTGCTTGTAAAGGCCGCCTTTGCAAGCAAGCGGTGTATGCCGTTTCCGTTACGAGGCTTTTCGCTTGCTGGGAAGGGCTGCTTTCGGCCGTTGCCACGGCGGGTTTTCTTCGCTCGCCGCGAGGCGTTTGCCGACGGCGCCTACCGGCGGTCTTCATTTCTTTGGCTTGAACCAAAGAAACGAAGCAAAGAAAGTTCAAGGGCTACACCTCGCTCGCTAAAAATGGTACTCCCCTCACTGAAGGCCCCGAACTCGCTCCTTACAGGAGCTCAAACAGCGTGGCCTTCCGGGCGTTCGCTCCATACCATTTTCTTCACGCTCTCTCACTGAGGCCCGAGGGCCATACGAGGTGGCCAGTGTTTTTCAAGACCCAGTAAGTAGAAGCTCCTTCTTTTCTTCTCTCTGTTTTTTCCAAACTCAATTTTTGTCATGCACTAAGAGCTTGACCAAAAAAACGAAGCAAAAAGGTCAGGGCTACGTCCGCTTCGCTACATCCCGGCTTTCGCTCGCTAAAAGCCCCGAACTCGCTTACTGCGTAAGCTCAAACAGCGTGGCTTTTTTCACGCTCGCTTTCAGCCGGTCTGCTTCACGCTCATCGCCCGAAGCCCGTAAGGCCATACGACGAGGCCGGTGCTTTTCAATACGGTAGGCAACAGGATCGCCGATTATACGAAACTGTGTCTCTGTGTCTCCGTGTCTCTGTGTTTATTTTTGTTGTGTACTTAGGTCTTGAACTCGCGTGCTTTTTCTGCTCTACTTAATTTGAATGCAGAAGTTTTTACAATCCGAGCAGGTGGCGGAGGGCTTGTAACGGGGCGTACAGGAGCATGCGGGGGCCCGAAAAGCGCATTACGGCTTTCATCTTTTCACGCAGTTCCGGTTTGTAGCAGTGGATTTTACACTGTTGGCAGCTTGGCTTTGCCTCGCCGAACCGGCAATGTTCCAGCCGGGCGTGTGCGTAAGCGAGTAAGGCGCGGCATTCCGGGCACAGCGTGGCGTGCCCTTCTTTTTTCCGGCAATAAAGCCGAACCATAAACGCTACCGTTTCTTTTTCCCGTTCGATTCGTTTCATGGCTTCAGGTGACGATTTCTTTCCATACGCACCGGGCTACGTCTACGCATCCGTTCTTTTTAAAGGCGACGCCTTCGGCTTCCAACAACCGGCGATGCTTTTCACTGCAACCGGGAGCCAGCCTTCCGCTGCTGTTCACTACGCGGTGGCAAGGCAGACCTCTTTCGTCGGGCGCATGAAACAGGGCTTGTCCTACCCGGCGCGATGCCTGCGGATAACCCGCCAGCCGGGCGATTTGCCCGTATGTAACGACACTTCCCGCCGGAATTTCTTTTACGATGTCGTAAACGAGTCGGTAAAAGGCTTCTTTCTCCATTTTTCGGTGCGGTTATTCTTTTTATGAGTTGGAAAGATTTCCCGGAGGCACGAACCGGTTATGCTTTGAAAACGCATTCGATCCGGTTGCCGTCGGGGTCGGTTACCACGCTTTCGAAGTAGCCGTCGCCGGTTTGCCGGGGTTCGCCGGCAACCGTATATCCGTCGGCCCGGAGCCGTTCGGTTTGTTGTAACACGGCTTCTTTACTCGGAAAGGAAAAGGCGAAGTGCGTGAGGCCGGCCCGGTTTTCTTCCGGTATGCCCGGCCGGATGTCGGTGCGCGACATCAGCTCCAATGCCGTTCCTTCCTCGAAATACACGAAATAGGAGGCGAATCCCTTGGCGGAATTCACGTACTTGGCGCTGCTTCGTCCGCCGAAGTAGCGTTCGTAAAATGTTTTGAGTTCTTCCAGCCGGCAAGTCCAGACGGCGAGGTGGTGAAGTTTCATACGTGTGAAGTTTTTATACGCTGGATAAAGGTATCGCTTTTTGCCGGAATGCACAAGTAGTGGAGGGCGCCGTTTCTTTACAGAAGCCGGACGAAAGGAAAAACATTTGATAAACCGGCCTGTTTATTAAGGTGGAAAGAACATGGATAGGAAAACCAAGGTATGTCGGAATCGTCGAATCATTTTACGGAGAAGGGGAAATTGTTGCTCGGCGACCGGTTGGCGCTCGAACGAACCCGGCTGGCCAACGAACGAACGTTGTTCTCCTACCTCCGCACGTCCCTGTATCTTCTTACCGCCGGCATCGGCGTGCTGCAAGTGGAAAGCATTTCCCGCCTCGACGGGCTTGCCTGGGTTTGTATCCTATCCGGCATTTTCCTGTTCTTCTTCGGTTTTATTCGTTTCTGGCGGATGAAGAAACAATTGAGAGCGTATCGGGATACGAAGGTGTGACCTTTGCCGGCGGGCATTTGCCCGGAACGGATAAAACCGGAAGCGGCCTGCTTTTTTTAGGACATCTTTTTTAAACACGTTATTCTCCGGAAAATACTTACTTTTGCACTGATAGGGTTGTCGAATGAGTTAAAACGAGGAACTGTTAAAAGAAATCCGCATGGAATCCGGTATGAGTATGAACAGATTATTTTTCGTAGGAGCGTTATTCCTGGTTATCGGCGTGCAAATGGGCTGTACGAGCCGTTCCGGTTCCGTTCCGTTCGACAGAAAAGGATGGGACGAATGGGACGGCCATTATTATTCCCGAAAATTTATGGTCGATGACGTTATAACCAATCGCTTGAAAGTAGGGATGACGTATCGGGAAATCGTAAAACTCCTGGGAGAGTCGCATCATACGAATTCTTCGAACGGAATGATTTTAAACGACTCGGTACTCAACATATTCTACGAAATAGACGTAGCGTATAAATTCCTCGATATCGACCCTTACAAAGGGAAAGACTTACTCATTGAATTCGGAGAGGACTCTTTAGTGGTGGGTTATAAACTTATCGGATGGGAAGCCGGTAAGCGGGAGGAGGTATATTTCTCCATCCCGGAAATCAGTCGGAGTATCGATTTACCATAGCACGCTATCTTTGTATGATTAGATTTTTTGTATGATTAGATTTTTTTCGATGAAAACGTTTAAATTGATTATTCTCGCGCTATCGCTATCGGCGGTATGTTGTGCCTCTCCGCCCCGGGCGGAATTCGAAATCACCCTCGGCGTACCCTCGGCGGTGGATTCTGCCGAACGGGACAGTACGCTCGGCGTACTCCGGAGGCGCATAGAAAAAATTGCCGGGGACAGCTTCGATTTTATCCCTTCCGGCGATGGTAAATACACGTTGAGTCTGCATACGGCTCTTACCGACCGTGAACTGGAGTATGTGTTGACCTCTCCGGGCCGGCTGGAGTTCTGGGAACTCTGTTATTGGAACCGGGATTTGGCGGATATGCTGCCGTGGGGCGGCCAGCTTCGCGAGGAAGAGGAAACCGAATCGAACCGGAATTTCAAGCTGTTGGCTTCACGTATTCCGTGGAGGGCTTCCGATTCCGATGCGTGTGCGTTGGAAGGAATCCCGGTTGAAACGTATCCGCTCGTAATAACGGCACTCGATTCGCTGAAAGCTGCCGGTATGATTCCCGGGAAAATCCGTTTGGGGCGGCGAACCCGGAAAGACGATTTCGGAAACGAACTGTATACCGTTTATCTGTTGAAATGGAATCCTGCACTGAACGGACCGGTAATCGATCAGTCGTTTATCGGGGAAATAGCGTATGCAGCGCCTTCGGGGGAGCGTTATTTCCCGGAACTGAACCTCGTTTTCAACGAGGAAGGAGCCGGACTCTGGAAAAAGATTACGCATGAAAACATCGGAAAGGACATCGCAATCACTTTCGACGACGAAATCCTGATGGTTCCTCGGGTTTTTTCATCGATAGAAAGCGGTAAAGTTACCGTTTCGACGGGAACGGAACCGGTCGGGACGGGAGAGTTCGTATTGAAGTGCATGCCTGCGATTGTCGGTTCCGGAATACTTACGTTGCCTGTGGGTTGCAGGCGTACGGAAGGGGAGCTCGGCCCCGAAGCAGCGCAGTGAGCATTGTAAAAGCCGGATGCATGAGCTGTTTTTTGCCGGGCGAACGGTGCGAAACTTATCGGTTTTGCATCATTCGTTTTGTTATGCACGTTTTCTTGTTGAAAATATAGGCTAAACTTCGGCTCAATGATGGTTTTTTTATGATGGACACACTAAATTATTTGTTTAATGAGATTTTAAAGAAAATAAGGATACAAAATAATTTTAATCCTTTTCATCTTTCTTTTTCCG
>DBGBSM010000546.1:0-9237 GCA_048468815.1 Parabacteroides sp. | reverse complement strand
GCGGAAAGAAACCGGAGATTCCCTATACCAACTCGGTGAGTTCGCCCGTAATCGAGTCGATCAGCAATCCTTTTATCCGGATGTCCGCCGGAATCAACGGGTGGTGTCGTAGCAATTCCACCGATTCTTTCACCGCCTCCTCGGTATTGTCGAAACTCGTGAGCCATGCCTCTACGTCGATGCCGCAGTAGCGTAGCATCTCGATGTTCGTTTCCGTGATGCCCCGTTCCTTCATGTGCGCAATCATCGCCTGGCTGTCCATGTGCTGCGCTCCGCAATCGGTGTGGCCCACAATCATAATTTCCGTTACCCCCAGTTCGTAAACCGCCACCAATAAGCTCCGCACGGCGCTTCCGAAAGGATGCGAAATCACGCCGCCCGCCACTTTGATAATCTTGATGTCGCCGTTTTTAAAGCCCATCGCCGCGGGTAACAACTGGATAAGCCGTGTATCCATGCACGTAACCACGGCGATTTTCTTATCCGGATATTTATTGGTAATGTATTTCTCGTACGCTTTGCTTTGTACGAATTCCCGGTTGTGTTTCAGTATTTCTTCCAACATGACAGATTGTATTTATCACAGGCAAAGTAACGGTTTCATTTCTCTATTTCCAACCGAAAACGTCTTTTTTTACGGTTGCCCGTTCCGCCCGATGGTTTTCGTTCGAAAAAAAAGAGAGCCTCCGGTAGCGACAGGTAACCGATTTTTACTTATTATTGTATGCCTTTTTGTTCCGCGGCGCAGCGGGCGCCCGGTTTTATTTTTAATCGGAAAGTAAAATGGAAAACTATATCTCTTTTTTTGCCGGTTCCGGCAGTGCTGGTCTTTTGTTGATAGATGCGGGTCAAGATTATCGCTGGCTGCTGATTTTTATCGGTATCAGCCTGGTAGCCGGTTTGTTTTTGTGGCGGCGCCAACAGAAAGAAGCCGCCGAAACCACCGCTCCGTTTATCTTACGCACCGGGCGGTTAAACCTGAGTTTCGGCCGTTGGCTTACCCATTTCGGCATCGTGCTGTATATCCTGCTTATTCCGCTTGCGCTTGTTTCCCTGCGGCTGGCCTATTGGTGGGACGGCGATCAGGCGCCTGTGCTGGCGGGTGAGGTAGCGATGCTCGTTATCCCGTTGAGCGCTGCCTTCTTTTTCTATCGCCGGCAACGGAAAAAATTGTTTTTCCATCCGGTAGATACACGGTTATCGAAAGAAGAAATCGTCCGGTTGGTGGAGCGTATCGGCGGCGAAGAGCATTGGACTCCCGATTACCTGGGCGACGATATGCTGGTGTGCCATACCTCCCCTTCGCTTTTGTCCGGTAGCCGGGGTGAGCAAATCTTCGTGGTATTCGATGCGAACCGGGTATGGCTCAACAGCATTTCCGACTTGGATAAGAAAAGCTCCGTCAGTTCCTTCGGCCGTACTAAGAAACAAGTGCAGTGGCTTACCGACGAAATCCGCCGGTGCGAGGCGGAAAACGAAAAAACGGATTGATGTAAAAATTGGCGGGATTTGTCCGGAGAGTCGAGCCGGCAAGCATTCGTTTCTTTTCCGGTACGCAATTGTCGGAGCGAGTTCGTTTATACGTTTTTTCGATTCCTCCCCTCTTTCGGGAAAGGCAAACAAAACCGTTCAGCCTGTTGTTGTTAGGTAAATAACAGGTAATCCGGATATGCAGACTTTACAACCTATTTCGGCTTTTTTCGTTGGGTCGGGTATCGTTTCCGCTCTTATTATCGCTTTCGATCTCCGGAAACGGAAACAACACATGAAGATTATGAACAGCGTATGGGTGCTTACGGCGCTTTGGGCTAATTGGTTCGCTTTATGGGCGTATTATTCGTTCGGCAGAGCCGGGAAAATGCACGGCGGCAAACCAGGCGGCCACGTGATGTCGATGCCCCGGCGCCCGCGTTGGCAGTCGGTTGCTCTGTCGACCCTTCATTGCGGTGCCGGTTGTACCCTGGCCGACCTTACCGGCGAGTGGTTTTTGTATTTTGTGCCGCTGGCTATCGGAGGAAGCCTGCTGGCGGGTTCCTGGGCATTCGATTATTTGCTGGCCCTCGTTTTCGGAATCGGGTTCCAGTATGCTGCTATCCGGAGTATGGAGGCTGTTTCGCCCCAGCAGGCTTTTTACCGGGCGGCAAAGGCGGATTTTCTTTCGCTCACCGCCTGGCAGGCCGGGATGTACGGCTGGATGGTATTCGTGATGTTCGTATGGTTTCCCGGCACGATGCCGCCCCGCACTTCGTGGACATTTTGGTTTATGATGCAGCTTGCCATGGGAATCGGTTTCTTGTGTTCTTATCCGGTGAACAGTTGGCTTTTGCGTGCCGGCATAAAAAAAGAGATGTAACCCCGGAAGCGAGCGCCGGTAAACGCCGGCATGAACAGTCCGGCCGTTACTTATTTATATCCAGCGCCGTAGTATACTTGATTTCGCTCAGTACGAACGAGCTTTGCATCTTTACGATACCGTGTACCTTGGTGAGTTTCTCGAAAGCGAACCGGTTGTAAGCGTCCAAATCTTTCAAAACCACTTTCAGCAGAAAGTCGTACACCCCGCCGGTGGAGTAACATTCCATAATTTCGTCGATGGCCTTTATTTCGGTCATAAAGCGCTGGATATGCTCGTCGTCGTGTACGGCCAGCGAAACGTTGCAGAATACGATGAGCGGCAAGTCTACTTTTTTGTTATCCACCAACGCCACGTATCCTTTGATATAGCCCTCGTTTTCGAGCCTTTTGATACGTTCGTAAACGGGCGTTTTCGAAATATGCAGTTTTTCCGCCAGTTCTTTGGTATTTACTTTCGCGTCCTTTTGTAAGGCGCGCAGAATTTCTACATCCGTAAGGTCTAACCGGTCCATAGTTTTTTTTTCCTGTTTATTCGTTTAAAAAACCCGCTTATGGGGAATATGAATTATGTTTTGTAGTAAAAGTAGGAAAAATATCGTATTTTATACCTGTATATGGGAAAATAATCTATTATCCATATCTTTGCGACCATCGGAACTTAAAATCGGATAGGCTATGTCGAACAAGATGAAAAACAAAAATCTGTTATACCACGCGCTGGCGCTGGTTACCGTGGTGATTTGGGGAACCACGTTCGTATCCACCAAAATACTGATTCGCACCGGTTTGTCGCCGGTCGAAATTTTCCTGTACCGGTTTTTGCTCGCCTATGTGTGTATTCTTACGGTGTCGCATTCCCGGCTGGTAGCCAAAAGCCGGAAAGACGAGTTTTTTCTGTTCCTGGCCGGGATATGCGGCGGTTCCCTCTATTTTATCCTCGAAAATACGGCGCTGGGCATTACCCTGGCCTCGAACGTATCGCTGCTGATTTGTACCGCTCCGGTGATTACCGCTTTCCTGGCCGCTCTTTTTTACAAAGAACCCCTCCGGAAAAAGATGTTGCTCGGTTCGGCGGTAGCCTTGCTCGGGGTCGGCCTGGTGGTGTTCAACGGAAGCGTGGTACTGAAAATCAATCCGGCAGGCGATTTGCTTACGTTGGGAGCAGCCGTGGCCTGGGCGTTTTATTGCTTGATACTGAAACGGATGGGAGGTTCGTATCCGATTTTGTTTATCACCCGGAAGGTGTTTTTTTACGGCTTGTTGTCGTTATCGTTCTATTGTATTTTTTTCCCGCTGGAGTTTAAAACCAGCTTGTTGAGCCGTCCGGTGGTATACGGTAACCTACTCTTTCTGGGCGTGGTAGCGTCGATGCTCTGCTATATCATGTGGAACACGGCCGTTAAGTTTTTGGGCGCCTCCAAAACCACCAACTACATTTACATCGTTCCGCTGGTTACCTTGCTCACTTCGGCTTTCTTTTTATCCGAAGCCGTTACGCTCGCTTCCTTAACCGGAGCCTGCCTCATCATAGGCGGCGTGTACGTAGCGGAGAAAAAATAGTTTTTTCCCCGGCGCATGAATCTACGGAGGCGGGTAAACCTGAATGGTTACCCGCCTCCGTCGTTATCGTTTCGTTGTAGGCGCCGTACCGTGCTCCCGTTACTTCAGGTACTCTTTCAGCATCGCGGCCGAGAACAGTATCAGCGTTTTTACCGGATGAATCCCTGCGAAACCGTTTAACAGTCCCCAGTCGTGTATCACTCCGTTGAAACGTACCGTGGTAACTTCCACGCCGGCTTCGTCTAAGTGGCGTCCCAGTTCTTCGCCTCCGTCGCGCAGGATGTCGTTTTCGGCCGTTTCGATTAACGTGGGCGGCAATCCGGCCAACTGTTCCCGGGTGGCGCGCATGGGCGAAACGTAGATATGGCCGTACTCTTCTTCTCCGGAAAGGTAATTGTCGCGCATCCATTCCATGAGGGAAGTGGTGAGGAAGCGCTCTTTCCCGTACTTCCGGTACGATTCGAAATCGGTGCCGGCGTCGCTGTAAGGCCACATCAATACCTGGCACCGGATGGCGGCTCCGCCTTCGTTCTTGGTTTTCAGGCAAGTGCCGATAGCCATGTTTCCGCCCGCACTGTTTCCTACTACCGCTATGCGCCCCCCGTCTATGCCGATTTCGTCGCCGTGCCGGGCTACCCATTGGGTGGCGGCGTAGCACTGGTTCAGGGCTACGGGGAATTTTACTTCCGGCGAACGGGTATATTCTACGAACACGGCCGGGTAACCCGAAGCTACCACCAGGTCGCGCACCAGCCGTTTATGGGTGGGATAGTCGCCCAATACCCAACCGCCGCCGTGGAAAAACAGAAAAGCGGGCGATTTTTTCGAAACTACCGACGGCCGTACGATAACGAGCTTCAGGGGCATTTCGTCGGCCTCGATGGTTTTGTATTCTTCCGTAATGCCGGAAACATCTACCGGAAAGGCCGATTGCGCTCCTTCCAATATTTTCCGCGCTTCGGCGGCCGGCAACGACTCTACGGGAGTATCGCCGGAATTTAATACTTCCAGGTACTTTTTCGTACCTGCACTTAAGTGGGAGTCGTCCCGGTAACCGGGCGCTTCGTTGCTTGAATCGGATTTAACCATACGGCTTGTTTTTAATCGTTCTAATCAAATAACAACCGGTAGGTAGAAGGAGTTCAGCGGATTTGCGGGCTCGTTTATCTTTTTTTGCTTGGGATTTTGCTTGCCGCCGTCGGCGGCAATAAAAACGGCGTCGGCGGCAAACTTGCCGGCGTCGGTGGCAATATAGCCGGCATCGGCGGCAAACAAAAAACCGCTTCCTCTTTTTGCAGGGATTTACCGTTTGCCGTTTAATTCCCTGTAGCGCGTAGGCGTTTCGCCGGTATATTGCTTGAAGGCCGTGCTGAAATAACGCGAGGTGGTAAAGCCGGTCTTTTCTGCGATTTCCGTAAAAGGGAGGTCGGTGGAGGTGATAAGCAAGATAGCCTTTTCCATCCGGAACTTATTGATATACTCGTTCGCACCCATGTTCGTCACGGCTTTCAGCTTGTTGTATAAAGAAGCGCGGCTCATCCCTATTTCTTTGCAAACAAAGGTGATGTCCAACCGGGCGTTGCTCAGGTTATCGCCGATAATTTTATTCATTTTCAGCAGGAAAGTCTCGTCCGTTTGGCTGAACGTGCTTTCTTCCGGCGACAGGAGGCCGGCGCCCAGGTAACGCGTTTTGGTTTCCTCCCGGTTTTTCAGGCGGTTCCGTATCAGTTCGAGCAATACATCCGTATCGAACGGCTTGGTGAGGTAGGCGTCCGCACCGTTCTTGTACCCTTGTAACTGGCTTTGCCGGTCGTCGCGGGCCGTAAGCAATATTACCGGGATATGGCTGATTTCCAACTCTTCTTTTATTCGTTTACATAGCTCGTATCCGCTCATCTGCGGCATAATCACGTCGCTCACCACAATATCCGGTTGCCGTTTCATAATAAGCTCTATCGCCTGCCGGCCGTTTCGCGCCGTATAAATTTTACGGAACGACTCGGATAAGGCTTCCTGCAGGAATTCCAGCAACTCGGTATCGTCGTCTACCAGCAGTACCGTGTGTTTCCGCGTATCGTACAGAACGGTATCCGGGTGCTTTTCTTCTTCGCCGGAATTGGCAATCAGCTCGTTCAGGTACGCTTTGGGTCGGCACGGCACGTCCATGTCTTTCCGGTTCAAGGGCAACTCGAAAAAGAAAGTCGTACCCCGGTCTGCCTGGTCGGTGGCGCCGATGGTACCCCCATGCAGTTCCGCCAATATCTTGGAGTAAGAAAGGCCGATACCCGACCCGTTCTGTTCCTCGTTTCCCTGATAGAAACGGGTAAACAGCCGCCGGGTATCTACCCCCTTTAACCCGCATCCCTGGTCGGTAACCGAAACGCGCACCCTTTCCCTTTCGGGAAACACTTCGGTGGTAATTACGATTTCCGAATGCTCCGGACTATGTTTCAGCGCATTGATAAGCAAATTGGTCAGGATGATTTCGCATTTCCCCTGGTCGAAACTGATTTTACCGGCCTGTTCGTCTAACCGGTAATGAATCCGGATGTGATGCGCTTCCCCTTCGCCGGCAAAATCCTGCGTTACGCTTTGCAACCATTCGTTCAATAAATGCGGGCGGAGGTGCAGCTTGCTTTCTCCCACTTCCATTTTCCGCACGTCGAGTACCATGTTCAATAAATCTTTCATTCGCTGCGACTGCCGGAAGATGCTTTTAAGCGGCCGGTAATTCGTATCCGCCGGCGAAAGGCGTTTGAGTAACCGGCTCAACGGAGCATGTATCAAGGTGAGCGGCGTACGCAATTCGTGGCTTATATTGATAAGGAAACGCACTTTTTCCTCGTATACCTGTTGCTCGTGTTCCTTCATCGCCCATTTCAGCTTGTTTTCCTTACGCCGGAGGGTAAAAAAGATGCCGCCCGTTACACTCCCCGATACCAGCAAGATACACAACAAGGTAAACCATCCGCTTTTGTACCAGGGAGGCAGTACGGTAAGAGTGAGTATGTGTTGCGGAGGCGTCCAGTCGCCGTTCTGGGTACTGCACGAAGCGAGTATCCGGTAAATACCGGGAGGGAGCAGGCGCAGTACCAGCTCCGGGTCGTACGAATCGACGTTCGGGTTGTCGAGGCCGGCGATGTGGTACCGGAACCTTTTTTTCCGGAAAATATCCTGTTCACACGACATCACCCGGACGGTTATTTTCGTATTGTCCCAGGGAATCGTGAGGTTGCCCGGATTGCCTTTCAGCTCGTTGTCGGCCGGCTTGTCGTTGATACGTACGCTGGCGAGTTGCAGCCGGGGCATTTCGCTTGCCTCCACCGACAAGGCGCTGTCGATACACAGCAGGCCGTTAATGCCGCCCATGTACAGGTCGCCGTCGGATGTTACCAGGCGCGGCTTATACATGTATTCGTTTAGCAGTGCGCCGTCCGATTCGCCGAACAGGATAAATTTCCCTTCTTTTATCAGATGAGCGAACAACATGCCGTCCGTACCGATCCATACTTTTCCTTTCCGGTCGCACAATACCGAGTTGACTTCGGTGAACAAGGAGGTTTCGATGTACTGATGCGCTTGTGTAACGGGGTCGAAAAAACTCAGTCCGCGGCGGCTCCCTATCCAGAAAATACCGTGTTCGTCCAGCGAAATGGAGTTGATAACATCGTTCCGGGCAATCGTATAGATGGTTTTCAGTTCGTTCGTTCGGTGAACCAGGGCATAAATACAGCCGTTGTCGTTGAGATAGGTAATTTCACCGGTATGGGTAATGGGATGTACGGTGCCTACGATTTCCCCCTCTTTTTGTTCCGCCGCACGGAACGACTTCGAGGCGATGTCGTACCGGTAAACGGGATTGGCCAGCAGCCATACGCTGCCCGGAATGCTTTGGTACAGGTTTACCGTTTTTCCGGTGTTGCAAAGCTGTTCGTTTATCGCCGGGTCTACTACTACCAACGGGGTTTTGCTGCCGGTTGCAGGGTTGAAAATGAACAGGCCTTCTGAAAAAACCGACAACAATAAGTTACCCGGCGTAAAGCCGGTTACGGAAGCTATCTTGTCGCGCCCGGTAGAAGCGTAATGCCTGAACTTCCGGGTTTTCAGGTCGAGGCTGTTCAATCCGCCTCCGTCCGTGCCGATCCAAAGCCGTTCCGGCTGTTCCTGGTAAAGGCTCAATACGGTGCTGTTGCTCAACCCTTCGTCGCTGCCGGCCAGCACTTCCGCATATACTTTCATCGAAACCTGCCGGATATTCACGAGGCCGCTCCGGATAGTACCCGCCCATATGTTGTTATTGCTGTCGTTGTGGAGCGATAAGATGGAATTCACCGGCAGCGAGGCGTGATTCCCGGGAACGTGCTCGAGCACCTTTATCGTACGGGTTTCCGGGTCGAGTATATTGATTCCGCCTCCGTCGGTACCGATCCAGATTTCGTTATCCCGTTCCGCCATGCTGAGTACCACGTTGTTGGTGAGCTGCGAGTTCCGGGTGGTATACGAAGCCAGCAAGTCGCCTTCGTGCGAATAGCAGCGGATTCCTTTATTATACGAGCTTACCCAGATTCGTTCGCGCGAATCGATCATCATGCTCCTGATTTCCTTTTCGTTTTTCAACGGCGATTCCGATACTTCTCCGGTACGGATGTTCAGTAAAACTGAACCTAACCAACGGCTGCAACACAGCAACATATCGGGCGCCCAAAAGCTGATGGAGCTGATAGAAAAAGGCGCCGGAGAGGCGAATTGCCGTATCGGCCTGACGGAATCGGTGGCGTACTCGTACTTATAAATGCGGTTCCATCCGCCGAAAACGATGCCGTCGTCGGCAGGGCAGCAGGAGTAGGCGATGATATTGTTTCCCTTTTCATCCTTGGGAATGTAAAAATCGTCGGTGGTACGCCGGTAGCGGGCTATGCCCCGGTCGGTGAGTATCCATACATGCTGGCGTTTATCGCCGGTGATTTTATGAATGTAGTTGTGGGGCAGCGCATTCGGATTCTTCGCTTCGTAGCTGTACCGCTTTAGCTCGTACCCGTCGAAACGGCCCAGTCCGAACTTGGTACCCACCCAAACGAACCCTTTTTCCTCCGCATAGATGCACCGGATAGTCGACGGCAATCCGTCTTCCAGCGATATTTTTTTGAAATAGTATTGGCTGCCTTTCGCCGGTATGGCGCTTATCAGGAAAAAAGCGAGTAAAACCAGCCCGTAAGCCGTGCGTCCGACTAACGGCCGTTCTTTTCCCTGTAAAGGTTTCCTGCATGCCGGAGAGGATTTTCCGTAGTTGCGTTTTATATACATATAAAGATGTATAATAAG
>DBGBSM010000545.1:0-2448 GCA_048468815.1 Parabacteroides sp. | reverse complement strand
GTTATTATACTCTTTACTGATTCCTATATTCCGCTCCACCAACTCCGGTGTAATGCGCCGGGCGGCCGGAGGTAAAATCAAAATCAGCTTTTCCAGTTCCTTAGTCAGTTTACTTAAATCGTTCCCCAAAAAGTCGGCAAGCATCTGGGCCGCTTTCGGCTCGATACCCACTCCTTTTTCCTGAAGATACGAAGTGATAAAAGCAGGTAACTTGTAGTCGGGCACTTTTTTCGATTCGAATAACACGCCTGCTTTTTCAACTGCGGATGCCAGGGATTTACGCCTGTCGAGCGTTTTGTATTTATGATTCACTACCAGAATGGTCGACGCTAACGGCTTTTTTACGTAAAACGCCAATTCTTCTATATTCCGCAACAATTGCGCTTCCCGCACCACGACTAACTGGTAGTTCGACATCATCGGGAACCGGCGCGCGGCATTGATAACTGTAGCGATATCCGTATCCGCCCCGTACAAAATAATCTGGTTAAAGTCTCTTTCCGACTCCTCTAAGGCATTTTCGATTACCAGTTCGGTAATCCGGTCCATAAAGAACGCTTCTTCGCCCATAAGGAAATAAACAGGCAAAAATTTCTTTTGCCTTATGTCGCGGCAAATTTCTTCGAAATTATATTCTTTCTTGGCCATGTGCTATTTTGTTACCGGTTACCAGTTAAACCGAATGTGACGTACCGTTCTTTTTCCCTGGATAATTTGCTGTAAAGCGTCTATTCCCAAATCTACATGCTCGTGTACGAACTTCTGCGTTACCTGCCGGTCGCTTTCCTGGGTTTTGATGCCGTCGGCTTCCAACGGTTTATCCGATACCATCAATAGCGCTCCCGTAGGAATCTCGTTTACGAATCCGGCAGTAAATAAGGTAGCCGTTTCCATATCGATTCCGGTAGCATGTGTGCGCACCAGATACTCTTTAAACACGGTATCGTACTCCCATACGCGCCGGTTGGTGGTGTACACCGTACCGGTCCAGTAGTCGTGGCCGTGGTCGCGAACAACAGAGGATACGGCGCGCAGCATGGAAAAAGCCGGCAAAGAGGGAACCTCGGGAGGCAAATAATTATTCGAAGTGCCTTCCCCGCGGATAGCCGCGATCGGTAACAGGTAATCGCCTACTTTGTTAGCCGTTTTCAATCCGCCGCACTTGCCTAAAAACAATACGCCCTTGGGCTTGATAGCGGATAATAAATCCATGACGGTAGCCGCATTCGCGCTGCCCATTCCGAAATTGATAATCGTGATTCCGTCGGCCGAAGCATTGGGCATCGAGGCTCTGGTGCCCACCAGGGGCACGTTGAAACGGTTTGAAAAAAGCTCTACATAGTCGGTAAAATTCGTCAGCAATATATAATCGGTGAAATCTTCCAGCTTGCGTCCGGTATACCTGGGCAACCAATTTTCTACAATCTCTTGTTTTGTCTTCATAAATCACTACCTTTGGTGATAATTCCAAACGAAGATAGTGCGAACCGAGGGCATAAACGAGTTTACTCCGCTACATCGAGGCGCGGCCCGTCTTCCGTTTCGGAAGAAAAATAGTGCCGCGAAGGCAAAAACGAGTTCTCCGGATTATGCCGAAAGGTAGTCTATCTTCATCTCTTTAAGTAAACAAATATACTAAATGCCCGCATTAAATTTACCATACTACGCTGCTAAAATTTCAGAAAAAGGAGGGAAACGCCTTATTTACGACGCAATCCGGCGGAAAAACGTGGCCCTTACTCCTGAAGAGTGGGTACGCCAGCATTTCGTAAATTACCTGATTACGGAAAAGAAATATCCCGATACCCTGATTGCCAACGAAGTGCCGCTCTCCTTGAACGGCATGTCGAAGCGTTGCGACACCGTAGTATATAACCGGTTTCTCACCCCTTTGATGATTATTGAATACAAAGCGCCGAGTGTGGAAATTACCCAAACCGTTTTCGACCAGATAATACGTTACAACATGTGCATGCACGTAAATTACCTGGTAGTAAGTAACGGGCTAAGCCATTACTGTTGCCTGATAGACTATAAAAACGGTACGTATTCCTTTTTGAACAGCATACCCGACTATCCGTTTTTGAAATCGGCGGAATAGCGTTCGGTGACGGATAAAAAAGGATCTCCCCTCGCCGAATCAGGCTCGAATATACGATAGCCCGCTTCGCGGATTTGCCCGGTTACCGAAATATCCGTTCCGGTTCCGGGCTCGGAAGCCGGAAAAATAATTGCGTTAACGGTTCCGGGCCATAAACCGGAAACTATTTCGCCTCCATTGCTCCGGATGGTTATCCGGAACAGTACGATAAGCAATAAAGGGAAAAGAATATATAGAGTGTAAAGAAATTCCATATTTTTCATGATTCAAAAGAAACATCGCTCAAAGATAAAGGAAAATAAATTGAATTACACTACGAAAATAGGAGAAAAAGCAGGGTAATATGT
>DBGBSM010000544.1:0-3434 GCA_048468815.1 Parabacteroides sp. | reverse complement strand
GACAAAACGCTGCCGGGCGATTTAAAATTCAGGGATGCCGACAACAACGGCGTGGTAGACAACAACGACAGGGTCGTTGTTGGAGGGCGGTTTCCCAAAATCGAATATGCAGTTAATCTTTCGGCAGAATGGAAGGGCTTCGATGTTTCGGTACTTTTGTCTGGTGTAGAAGGTATCAAACGCTATGTTACGGATTGGGGACTCGTACCGTTTATGCAAGGTTCGGCTCCCACAAAAGAATATATAGAAAATTGCTGGACGGAAGCAAACCCGTATAACGCCAAGTATCCCCGCTTGTATTTCAGCGACCTGGGAGGAAGTAAAAATACGCGAGTAAGCACTTATTTTCTGAAAGACGCTTCTTACATGCGGCTTAAAAACCTTACATTCGGGTATACTCTTCCCGGGGAGTTTACAAAGAAATTCCAAGTAGACCGGATACGCCTATATTTTTCCGGCGACAACTTAGCTACCCTTACGGGTTATCCGGAATTAGACCCCGAACGAAACAGCGACGGCAGATTCGTGGTATATCCGCAAAATAAAGTGTGTTCATTCGGCATAAATGTTCAATTTTAAATCGATCGATCATGAAAAAGATAAATATACTCCTGTTATGTTGGCTGATGCTTTTCTCCGCCTGTTCCGACATGCTGGATAAAAACCCCACTTCCCAACCTTCGGAAAATATATTCTGGCAATCCAAAAACGATTTCGAACTGGCGCTTACTTCCTGTTACGGCAGTTTCATCGAGAATCCTGTTTTTACCATAGAACTGCCCAAACTGGAAGGACTGTCGGATAACGGATACTGCCAGCATGAAAAAGAGCTGATAAATATGGTACAGGGAAACATCGACCCTGCTTCCGGCAGTTATATTTCTTCCTATTATTCTTCCGCATACAAAATCATTGCCCGGTTGAATACTTTTATCGACAAAATACAAAAATATGACGGAAAAGACATCAGTCAACAGGAAAAAGAAAACTATATCGGGCAGTGTACTTTCCTGCGGGCTTATTGTTACTCTTTTCTATACCGGTGCTACGGCGATGTATTGTTGGCCACCGAACCGCTCGATCTCGATACCCAGAACAGTCCTAAATCGAGTGCGGCAGAAGTTCTCCGGCAAATTATGGATGATTTGGATACCACGATCGGAACATGTCCGGATATTACCTATGTCCAAGCCAAAGGGCGCGTCACCAAAAGCGCAGCTTTGGCCTTAAAAGCCCGGATTATCCTGTACGATGCATACGATGCCGGAGGCAACGCTTTGCCGGAAAAAATGCAAGAAGTTCTATCCTTGCTGCAACAGATAAAAGGCTATACGCTCGCAACCGATTACGAAAGTATCTTCCAGCCGGATACGCAGGAAGGGAATCCTGAAATTATCTTTTCCATCAAATACCTGGCTCCCAATAGCTATCATAGCCTGGATCAATGGCTTTCCTCGTGGGTGGTGTCTTCGCCTCTGAAAAATTTCGTCGATGAATACGAATTCAATGACGGAACCGCATTTTCCGAGTCCGACCCCCGTTACAATCCGGAAGAGCCTTTAACCGGCCGCGATGCCCGGTTGGAAATGACTGTCAGTCGGAATTATGTCGTGATAAACGGTGTAACGCAACCCAGGGCCGACCCGGCTCCGACTTCGTTCATTCTCCGAAAATTCGTAACAAACGACGAAACGAAGCTTCCGTTCGACAATAACACCCGTAGCGAACAGGATTGGGTTATCCTGCGATATGCGGAAGTATTGCTGATGATGGCCGAAGCAGAGAACGAATTGAATGGTCCGACCCAAACCGTTTATAATGCTATCGATGCGATCCGAACACGTCCGGGAATCGATTTGCCGCCTCTTGCCGCAGGGTTGGACAAAGCGGAAATGAGAGAAAAAATAAGGCATGAAAGACGCATCGAGCTTGCTTTCGAAGGAGAGCGGTACTTCGACTTGAAAAGATGGAAAATCATCGGTGCCGTTATGAACGGGTTGACCGAACCGACTCTTCCGCTCTATAAGCCTTATTTTGAAGATCGGTTTTATCAATGGCCGCTGCCTCAAAGCGAAATAGACAAAAGTAACGGAGTATTGAAACAGCATCCCGCTTATATTTGAAACCATCGGAAATCCGGAGAAATCCGGGTTTCTATTTCCTAAGAACAACACTGTATGAAACTTATAGAAAATACATTATTACTTGCTTCCGCATGGATAGGAACGGCATGTACTGTCCAGAATAGCCAGCAAAAACCGAACATCCTGTTGATCGTTACCGACGACCAGACATTCGAATCGATTGGCAGTTTAAATAACCCGGAAATACATACGCCTAATTTGGATCGCCTGGCAAAGAAGGGAACTGTGTTTACGCATGCCTATAACCAAGGTTCCTGGTCGGCAGCCGTTTCCGTTGCCAGCCGGAGTATGCTGATTACCGGCCAAAGCGTTTTCAATTGTTCCCGGAACGATGCTTACCTAGACGATTGGGCGAAAACGGAAGTACATTCCGATCCTACCGAAGTGCCTTTGATCGGAGAGGTTTTTCAACAAAACGGATACGAAACGGTCGAAATAGGGAAATGGCATAATTCCGATTATTCCTTACTCAAGAGTTTTGAACAAGCCAGGGGCATAGGAGAGGGCATGTACGAAACTTCGGACGATTACGGAAGCAACGAAATGGCTTATCAGCGCTTCGATAAGAGTACCTGGAACCCGGCCGATACGAAATACCACGGTCACTGGACACCCAAAGTACGGAACATGATCGTAAATGAAAAAGGCGAGCGAATACTCACGCCACCTTTTATAGCTGGTCAGCATACGTCCGAATTATTCGCCGACCTGACAATCGATTACCTGATGAGCAGGAATAACCGGGCTGACAAGCCTTTTTTTGCATTCGTAGCTTTCAATGCTCCGCACGATCCCCGGCAATCGCCCCAAGAATTCATAGATATGTATCCTGTTGAGAATATGCTTGTTCCGGGAAACTTTCTTTCCGAGCATCCGTTCGACCAGGGAGATAAAAGGATACGAGACGAGATGCTGGCTCCTTTTCCCCGGACAGAACAAGCCGTTCGAACCCATAGGCAAGAATATTACGCCATTATATCGCATTGCGACCGGGAAATCGGACGTATACTGGATGCGCTGGAAGCTTCCGGGAGCAATAGAAATACCTATGTCGTTTTCACTTCCGATCACGGCCTTACCTTAGGGATGCATGGCTTGATGGGTAAACAAAACCTGTACGAGCATACGGTCCGCGTACCATTCATCGTTGTCGGTCCCGGTATAAAAGGCGGAGAAAAAATCGATGAAATGATTTATATGCAAAGTATTTACCCCACGGTATGCGAGCTGGCAGGAATCGCTGTACCCTCTACCGTCGATTACGAATCCGTTCTTCCGATTATCCGTAAG